>JANYEI010000031.1 GCA_025363205.1 Frigoribacterium sp. | reverse complement strand
GAACAGGGCGTCGAGGACGCCCTGTTCGGAACCCTCGCCACTTCGGTCGGCGAAGGCACCAAGGTCACGATCCCGGGCTGGCTCGCCATCGAGCGCACCCACCGTGCCGCTCGCGCCGGGCGCAACCCGTCCACGGGTGAGGCCATCCAGATCAAGGCAGGCTACGGCGTTAAGGTCAGCGCCGGCAGCAAGCTGAAGGCCGCTGCAAAGTAGTAGTTTCTTCTCGTCTCGAAGGGGATGTCGGCCTCGTGGTCGGCATCCCCTTCGGTCATCCTGCCCATCTACTACTCACCAGCGGAGGTCGGGGCGGGGGCCCAGTTTGCTGATCTAGGCTAGTTACTGTGCCACGGATCGTGAGAATTGCCGGTCCAGCGCTGCTCTTGGTCATTGCATTCGCATCCCTGCTCGCCGCGCTGGCAGTCGGCCATGCCGCTGACGCCCCGCGGCTCATCGATCCGGGCGCTCTCGTGCGTTACGGCGTGCCGATCGCGACCATGCTGTTCAATCTCGGGGTGGCCGTGACCCTTGGGTCGCTCGTACTGCTCTGCTTCGCCATGAGCGCCAGCAAGCCGGAATTCGCCCGGACGCTCGACATCGCCGCCGGTGCGGCGGGCTTCTGGGCCATCGCCTCGGCGGTGACCGGCTTTCTCACCTTCATGAGCTTCTACACGAAACCGATCACGCTCGACGCAAACTTCGGATCGATACTCGGCGACTTCATTACCAACCAGCAGATCGGGCAAGCCTGGCTCGCGAGTACCCTCGTCGCCGCAGTGGTGACGGTGCTGTGCTTCGCCGTGCGCAACCGCACGATTCTGGTGTTCGTCACCCTTCTGGCCGCAGTCGGACTGGTGCCCCAGGCACTGCAGGGACATTCGGCGGATGCCGCCGGACACGACGCAGCGGTCACCTCTCTCGGTCTTCACGTGGTGTTCGCGGCGATCTGGCTCGGTGGGCTCGTCACTATTGTGTTCATCCGCAAGACGCTCGAGGGCGGACGGATCGGGCCGATCATCTCCCGCTATTCCACGCTCGCCCTCATCTGTTTCGTCGTGGTCGCGGCCTCTGGCTATGTGAACGCGGCCCTGCGCGTCGGCACGATCACGCAGTTGCTCACGCCGTACGGCATCCTCGTGCTCGTCAAGATCTTCGCCCTGCTCACACTCGGACTGTTCGGGCTCGGGGAGCGCCGCTTCCTCATCGCAAAGATGCAGTCCTCGGCCCATAGCGGCAATCGCTTTTTCTGGTGGCTCATCGCGGCGGAACTCGGCTTCATGGGGCTCGCCTCCGGTGTGGCCGCGGCTCTGGCGAGGACCGCCACTCCGGTGTCACAGGATGCGACTCTCACCACGCCGGCCTGGATCCTCACGCAGGCGCCCCTGCCGCCGGAGCTGACCTTTTCGCGCTACTTCACCACGTGGAACTTCGACATCCTCTGGGTACTGGTGATCGGCTTCCTTGCTTTCTTCTATATCGCCGGGGTGGTGCGGCTGCATCGCCGCGGCGATAAGTGGCCGGTGCATCGGCTCGTGGTCTGGCTTGCCGGTCTCGCCCTCCTGTTCTGGGTGACCAACGGCGGGATCAACGTGTATGAGAAGTACCTCTTCAGCGTGCACATGCTCGGGCACATGCTGCTCGGCATGATGATCCCGGTGCTGCTCGCGCCGGCGGCTCCGATCACCCTTGCGTTGCGCACCATCGTGAAGAGATCGGACGGAAGTCGTGGCCCGCGCGAGTGGATCATGCTGTTTGTGCATTCGCGGGTGTCCGGCATCCTCTCCAATCCGATCGTGGCCGCGATTCTCTTCGTGGTATCACTGTGGGTGTTCTACTACACGCCCCTGTTCAGCTGGGCAACGACGGACCACATCGGCCACACCGTGATGATCGTGCACTTTCTCATCACCGGCTACCTGTTCGTTCAGGCGCTCATCGGTGTCGATCCGTTGCCCTACCGCGCGCCGTACCCGATGCGGTTGCTCGTGTTGCTCGGCACGATGGCGTTCCACGCATTCTTCGGGCTCTCGCTGATCACCGGCACCGGACTGCTGCTCGCCAACTGGTACGGGGCAATGGGTCGGGCTTGGGGTGTTAGCGCGATCGCCGACCAGCAGATCGGCGGCGGCATCGCGTGGAGCGTCGGAGAGATCCCCACGCTCATCCTCGCCATCACGGTGGCGATCATGTGGTCAAAGAGCGACGAGAAGGATGCCAAGCGGCTCGACCGCAAGGCCGAACGCGACGGCGACGCCGATCTGGTGGAATACAACCGGATGCTGGCGGATCGGGCCGCCCGGCGTTAGCTTGACCGTGCCATGGTCGCCGGGCTGCCATCGAGCGTTCCACCCGCGTCTCCGCTCCCGCGAGTGACACGCGCGCCCGAAAATGCGGGCACGCGTGTCACTCGCGGCCGCACAGGCTCCGGCCTGCGCCTTCGGACCGCAGAGGCAAGGGAGGGAGTCACCAGACGATCGATCAGTACTGTGCGGTAATCGTCGGGCTGCCGTCGTCGGCGAAGGTGATGAGGTAGCGCACGGTGAATGGCACGTCGGCGTCGAAGGTGGAGAGAGTTCCGTCGAAGATCGACTTCACTTTCACGGTGAGATGGGCGACGGCTTGCGTCTCGGGCACCTGCCAGCGTCCCACTGTGTCGCCGGGCACGATGGTGACGATCGGATATTTGGCTATCGTCCAGGTCGGCGCATTTTGGAGGCGGTCCGTAATCTGCTTCCCCATCGGGCATCCAGTGGGAAGAAGCACCTTTTGGGTTGTGCAGGCGGCCAAAAATTTGTCGAGCTCTTTCTGCACCTCGCGAACGAAGGCTGGGTTGGCCTGGATGTTGACGCTGGCCTGCGCGACAGTGGCTGGCTCATCGATCAGTGTCGCGACCTTCGCTGCCGCGAGGTAGGTGGAGGAGTGGCTCAGCACCACCC
Organism: Frigoribacterium sp.; assembly: GCA_025363205.1. Lineage (GTDB taxonomy): Bacteria > Actinomycetota > Actinomycetes > Actinomycetales > Microbacteriaceae > Lacisediminihabitans. The sequence goes on along the minus strand of JANYEI010000031.1, from coordinate 29,379 downwards.
GGCTTGGGGTGAGTACACGATAGGAATGCGTCTGGCCCGCAGGGATGATGGGCAGGGTGACACCGTTGGCGACAACCCCGGAGCCGTTCTGAACAGTGACGCTGAGCAGGCTCTGAGGCGAGTGGACGAAGCGCCATGCGGAAAAGACCCCGAGGCGCGCGCCGGTGTGTTCCACAGCGAAGGACGAGGTGCCCTTGCTGCCTCCGATCGTGTAACCGTATAAGACGGTGTGGCGCCCGCCGCCGTCGTCGGTATCCCGCACGAGGTGGATATCCGTGAGCGAGGCGAGAGTGCCTGGCGCCAGAAGCTCGTCGGTCCCGCCCGCGCTGACCGTGACTCCCGGCATCCGCCTTGCTTCGTCCACGTCCTGTCGAGCGACGGTGTGGAGGTAGGAGGAGACAAACCCCGAGGCGCTGTAGACGGTGACATTCAGTGTCGTCACCACGCCAAGGAAGGCCAGGAGCAGCATCCCCAGCAGTACGAGCCAGCGGGCAAGTATTCGGGGCAGCATCTCCACATCCTAAGTGTCGCTCCCGCGCCGGGATTCTCTACAGGCGGGCGCCTCGCGCGGTGCGATCCGCTGTGCTGGCGCTAGATTGGAGTGCTGTCCGGATGCCGGGAGGGAGGAGAGTTGTGGCCGAATTTGCACTCTCTGCTGAGCAGGCTGCCGTCTTCGAACTCATCGAGAACACCCGGGAAAATATCTTTGTCACCGGTCGTGCGGGCACCGGAAAGTCGACACTGCTCAACCACCTGTCGTGGAACACCGACAAGCAGGTGGTGATCGCCGCGCCTACCGGAGTGGCCGCTCTCAACGTGGGCGGGCAGACCATTCACTCGCTCTTCCGGCTGCCGATCGGGGTGATCGCCGACCACGCGATCGACCAGGTGCCCGAGCTGCGCAAGCTACTGAACACGATCGACACGCTGGTGATCGACGAGGTCTCCATGGTCAACGCCGACCTGGTGGATGCCATCGACCGCAGCCTGCGCCAGGCGCGCCAGAAGCCCTTCACCGCCTTCGGGGGCGTGCAGGTGGTCCTGTTCGGCGACCCATATCAACTCGCCCCGGTGCCGGGTGATGCCGACGAACGCGCCTACTTCACCGACCAGTATCGATCGATGTGGTTCTTTGATGCGAAGGTGTGGCAGGAGACCGAGCTGCGCATCTTCGAGCTGACGACCATCCACCGCCAGCACGAGGCGGAGTTCAAGTTCATGCTCAACGCCGTGCGCCACGGCATGGTCACCGCCGAAATCGCGGGTCGGCTCAACGAGACCGGAGCCCGACCGGCCCCGACGGATGGCACGATCACGCTCGCGACGCGCAACGACACGGTCAACCGCATCAACGCCGCTGCCCTCGCGCGCCTGCCCGGTGCCGTGAAGACGGCCAAGGCAGATGTCACGGGAGAGTTCGGTGGGCGCTCCTATCCGGCCGACGAGTCGCTGCAGCTCAAAGTCGGCGCGAGGGTGATGTTTTTACGCAATGACTCCGTTGGTGAGGGCGGCCAGCGCTGGGTGAACGGCACGGTGGGCACGGTCACCAAGATCTCCTCGACCGTATTTGTGGACGTCGACGGTGAAGTGCACGAAGTGCAGCCCGCTATCTGGGAGAAATTCAAGTACACCTACTCGGCATCGACCAAGACGCTGAAGAAAGACATCGTGGCCGAGTTCACGCAGTTTCCGCTCCGTCTGGCGTGGGCAGTCACCATCCACAAGTCCCAGGGCAAGACCTACGATCGCGCAATCGTTGACCTCGGATCGGGCACCTTCAGCGCGGGCCAGACTTATGTTGCGCTCAGCCGGCTCACCGAGCTCGAGGGCCTGTACCTCTCTCGGCCGCTGCGACCGAGCGACATTCGCGTTGACCCGGACGTGCAGCGGTTCATGAGCGGGGCAACCGCGCTGCCCGGTATTGAGGCCTGATCCGGTATTGAGGTCTGGCCATGCCCGTGCCGCACAGTCGACGTATCGCTCAGGTCGTCTGCCGCTGCGTCTATTCGCCGATCCCTGGCATGTTCATCATCATCATTCCGCCCATCGTGCCGCCGTGTTCGATGGCGACCGTACCGGCCTGGGTAGCCGCCAGTGCCGGAGTCGTGAGTGCACCCACGAGCACGCCGGCGATGATCACAGCGGAAAGATATTTCACGGCACTGGCGGGCTTGCCCACCGGACTCGACTGTTCAGTTTCAGTTTCAGTTTCGGTCTGGGTCGCGGTGTCCGTCTCGGACTGCCGACGCAGCACGACGCTCAGAACTCCCGCGATGAAGAGTTCGAAAATCGTTGCAATTCCCATGGGTAAAAAGCGCAGGGACGAGGTGATCTGCGGAGCGGAGAGCAGGGTCGCCGTGACAGCGAGAAGGCTCCAGAGCAGGAGCGGTGTCATGGCACCGGCCTGCGCAAGCCGGGGCCACAGCAGGCGGTCCGTGACGAGAATGAGCACGCCCCAGGTGAGTTCGGCAACGCCCAACAGCACCAGGGGGATGCCGATTGCAAGGGGAGAGCTGATCACGAGCGCCAGATGGATGACTCCGGCACCGATGGCTGAGAACGATAGCCAGGATCGAGTGATGACAGACATGTGAGCTCTTTCCGTGCGATTTCGTCGGCAAACGGTTAGGCGTGGGCGCGGGCGCGGACCACCTTGTCGGCGCCAAGACCGACGCCGAGCAGGATCACGGCGCTGCCGAAGTGAAGCACGTTGTCCGCGCTGTTGATGGCCAGAATGTTGGCGGCCGAGTTCAGAATAAACAGCCCGACGATACCGAGCAGAAGATAGGCCGAGCCGACGACGGTGTTGACCGTCTTGGACGCGCGAACGCTGGACAGTCCGGCGATGAGCAGAGCGGCACCGATGAGAAGGTGAGCCACATTGTGGAACACGTTGACCTCGAAGATGCCGAGCAGCAGGCCACCCTTGGTGGCGAAAAAGCCGACGCCGGAGGTAGCCGTGAAGCCAAGCAGGCCGACGAGAAGATAGACCGCGCCGAAGACAGTTGCCAGCAGGCGGTTGGGGGACTTGGACATGATATTTCTCCTCTACAGCTCGACAGGTGTCTCGCCTGACTAGGTATTCGACACCACCGCCTGCATAGTTTGGTAGCAGACGCTCACCGCGCGTTCAGCGTGCCTGCAGAAGGTGCGCACGGGCTACTCAGTATGGATCGGGTGTGAGACCGCTGGCTTTCGTGCGCCATTATGGGAGCATGCCGATCATCCCCGACACCAAAAACTGGACCTGGGTGTTGGAACGACCCTGTGCCGAGTGCGGCTTCGACGCCGTAAGCTGTACCGAGCGCGAGGTCGCTGAAATCATACGCTCGAACGCCGCGGCCTGGCCGGCGGTGCTGGAGCGTGCGGATGTAGCGGTGCGCCCTGATGACAGCACCTGGTCCGGGCTCGAATACGCCGCACACGTGCGCGACGTGTTCCGCCTCTACCGCACACGCCTCATTCTGATGCTCGACGAAAACGACCCGGTCTATGCCGACTGGGACCAGGACGAGACCGCGGTAGTGGAACGGTACAGCGAGCAGGACCCCGCAACGGTTGCGGCCGAGCTTCTCGAGGCTGGCTCGGCGCTCGCCGATGCCTTTGACGCGGTCCCGGAAGATTCGTGGGACCGTCCCAGCCGCCGCAGTGACGGCGCCAGTTTCACCGTCGCGAGCTTCGCGGTGTATCTCGCCCACGATCCCACGCATCACCTCTGGGACGTGCGCGCGCGCCCCTGAGTGACACTCGCGCCTGAATATGCGGGCACGAGTGTCACTCGTGGGCGCTGAGAGGGGCGCCGGGCGCAGCAGGAGGCTACTTGCTCGTGCCCTGCGACACCGACCCCTGCAGTTGACGCTGGAAGACCAGGTAGACAATGAACACCGGCACGATCGTCATGACGGCTCCGGCGAAGAGCTGGCCAAAGTCGACCGAGTATCCGGCCTGGGACGCGAACGACGCCATGCCCTGGGTGAGCACATAGTTTTTCGGGTCGGTGTTCAGGGCCACCGGCAGCAGGAACTGGTTCCACAGCCCCACGAAGTTGAGGATGGCCACGGTCGCGAGCCCGGGGCGGGACATCGGCAGCATCACCTGAAAGAACGTGCGCCATTCGCCCGCGCCATCCAGGGCCGCCGCCTCGGCGATCGAGAGGGGAAGCGCCTTGAAGAACGAAAAAAGGAAGAACACGGTGAACGGCAACGCGAACGCCGCGTAGGTCAGGATGAGGCCGGGCAGCGTGTTGAGCAGGCCGATGCTGCGCAGCACGAAAAACAGCGGCACGATCGCGAGGAAGATCGGGAAGGTGAGACCAGCGAGCATCAGGTAATAGATGGCCCGGTTTCCCGGAAACTGGAACCGGGCGAGCACATACGCGCACATCGCACCAAACAGCATGGTGACGGCCAGGGCACCGAACACCACGATGATCGAGTTCAGCAGGAAGCTGCCGATACCGGCGGTGGTCCAGGCGCCGACGTAATTGTCGAAGTTCCATTTCGACGGCAGGGAAAAAGGAGACGAGAAGATTTCGGAGCTCGTCTTGAACGAGGACATGACCGTCCAGAGCAGCGGAAGCACCACGATGAGCGACCAGATGGTGAGGAGGGTGTGCGAAATTCCGCCGACGACTCGGTCACTCGTCGTTGAGGTCGACTTGCGGGTGATGATACGGGCCGGGACATCCGCCTTGATCGTCGTCATTCGGCCACCTCGTTCGTTCCGCCGGTGAGCCGGTTCACAACAAATACGATGCCGGCGAAGGCCAGCGTGACGAGTGCCAGCACGACACCCATGGCGCAGGCGAGCCCAAACTGGCCCTTGGTGAACGCCGTGGTGAACAGCTGCTGCGCCATGACCAGGGTCGAGTTGTTGGGTCCGCCGCCCGCGTTGAGCACTGACATGTAGACAAAGGCGTCGAGCGCGAGGATGCCCATGTAGATGTAGGCGGTCTGGATGTTGTCCCGGATGAGCGGGATCGTGATGGTCACTGCGGTGCGGAAGCGCCCAGCCCCATCGATACGCGCCGCCTCGAAGATCTCGGCCGGGATCCCCTTAATCGCGGCGACGAACAGCACCATATAAAACCCGACTAGCCCCCAGACGATCACGAAGATCGTCGCAATCATGGCGGTGCGCTGCTCGCCCAGCCAGGCGAAGGACTGGTACTGGTCGAACCCCAGACCGGTCAAGATCCCGTTCAGCAGGCCGGCGCTCGGGTCGTAGACCCGTCCCCAAATGATGCCGATCACGATGGCCGGGATCACGTAGGGGAAGAACGACACGACCCGGTAGACGCTCGAGTTGCGGAGGCCACGAACCGGGCCGTGACTCGGGCCACCAACGGTCACCAGTGAGGCGAGGATCAGGCTCAGTACCACTGTGATGATCGGAAGCACGATCACCAGGATGAGGCTGTTACCCATCGCCTTCAGGAAAATGTCGTCAGAGAACAGCTTGGTGTAGTTCACGAGGCCGATGAAGTTCATTCCTGGCGTGAAACCAGACCAGTCGGTGAGCGAGTAGTAGAAGGCCTGGATGAACGGCCACACCACGAACAGCACATAGCCGAGCACGGGGACGACAAGAAACACGACCATGAAGCTGATCTTGTCGAATGTCAGGTCACGCCGGCTCCAGCGCCGGCCGGCAGGGACTCTGCCGGCCGGCGCTGCAGTGGGTGGGACGATTGCGGTCATGTGACCGTGACCTTCTTCACCGAGCTGTCGTTGCGCACCTTGTCGGTGATGGACTGCAGGCTCGCGGTCAGTGTCGCGACCGAGGAGTCGCCCTGCAGGAACGTGTTCCACACCACAAGCTGGTCGGTGTTGAGTCCATAGAGGTCCACGAAGTTCCACGAGAATACGTCGCTGCCGGCGCCCTCGAGAAGCTTCACCTGCGAGACGAGAGCGGTCGAGCCGAAGCCATCCGCCGGAATGGTGCCCTTCACGATGGTGGACGAGAACGTCGTCTTGGCGAAGTTCACCGCCGCGTCGTTGGAGAGCATCGTGCGCAGGAATTCTTTTCCACCGGCCACATTCTTGCCCTGGGATGGCACGATGTAGCCCTCGCCCGCGGTGGAGTGCAACGATTTCTGCGGGAACTTGGATGACGCCGTCACCGTCAGTTCGGGAGCACCGGTCATCTTGAATCCGGACTTGGTCTGCGTCTTCATCTCATTCTCGATCCAACCGCCCGAGGGATACAGCAGGAATTTCTCCTCGTTGCTCCACTGCGCCTGGGCGGCGGTGAACTGGGTTCCTGCACCACCCGGCTGCATGTAGCCGGCATCGATGATCTTCTTGAGGCCGACGAAGACATTCTGGAGAGGCTTCAGCGACCAGCATCCGTCCTTCAGGTTCTCGAGCGCGAGGCGCACATCGTCGCCCCCCTCCTTGATCGCGGAGGCGATGGCCATCGTCTGGTAATAGGTGGCCGCCTCCTTGCCCCAGCCGAACAGGTATTTGCCCTGTGCCTTTGCCTTGGCACCGAGGGCGAGTGCCTCCTCATAGGTGGTGGGAACACTCCAGCTGTTGCTCTCGAACAGCGCGGCGGAATACCACATGGCATAGACGGTGAGCACGTAATTGAGCTGCACGAATTTGCCGTCGAAGGTGCCCGGCTTGATCACTCCGGCATACAGCGTGTCTTTGATGACCTTGCCCTCGAGGTTCTTCGCCTCGATCACTGAGGTGAGATCTTCGAGCTGAGCACGAATGGTGTTGATGCCGATGAGATTCGCGCCGCTGTTGTCGATGACATCCGGCGGGTTGCCCCCGACGAATCGTGGCTGGAGGGTCTGCGCGATGTTCGTGGCCGCTGTCACTTTGACGATGGATCCGGCCTGGTTCTTCTGCACGATCTTGCCGGCGAAGTCGGCGTAGTCGATGCCGTAGCCGCCCTTGAAGATGACCGCATCGACCGTGGACTTGGCGGCCATACCGAATGGATTCTTTGCTGAAACCGTGCCGCCGGGAGCGGTGGTGCCCCCACCGCCGGCGCAGGAGGCAAGCATTCCGGTGGCGGGAATGAACACGGCGGCGGCGAGAGCGCCGCGCAAGAACTGGCGCCGCTGGAGGGGCTTCTCTGTAATCGTCATTCTGTACTACCTTCCATTCTTGGTGGGGTGGGGTTTTGGAGCGGTTCGAGATCAGGCATTGCGGGTGATGTCGTACTGCAGTTCGAGGGCCCTGTTGTGCTCGTCGCCGCCCGGGATGTTCGCCGAGATATAGAGCGGGGGTGTCGTGCCCTGCGCGGCGATCCGCTGGGCGGTGCCGATGGTGAGCAACTGGGCGATGTATGCCGCCGTGATCGACGACACCGCGCCAACCGGGATGCCACCGGCCAGCTCGATCGTCGCGTCGCCGAACGGCGCGAGGTTGTCGAGCACGACGTCCGCCACGTCACGCAGTCGCTTGCCGCTGCTGTGCGTTGGGGTGACCCGCATGGTGTGGTCGAGGCTCGTCACCGCAACGACGGAGTGCCCGTGCTGCTTGGCCACGAGAGCGAGCCCCACGATGGAACCGTTCACACCGGAATTGGAGGCGATCACGAAGACATCCTCCGGTCCGGCATCCGCGATCGCGTAGAGCTCTTCGGCGATGTTGGGGTTGCGTTCGAGTGACGATCCACCGAGGGCGCTGATGTCGAGGCTACCGCGCAGCACCACATCCCGAAGGGCAATTTTCTTTGTGGGAATGAGTCCGCCGGCGCGTCCGGCGATCTCCATCGCGAAAGCCTCGGAGTGCCCGGTGCCAAAGGCCTGGATCACTCCTCCGCGCTCGATCGCAGAGACGAAGAGCGCGATGGCATCATCGAAACCTCCGGCTTGCGCGCTCGCAGCGAGGGCCTCGATTCGGGACTGTACCTCGCGGGTGAACCGGCTGTCCAGATCGGACTGGGTGGCGATAGGTGACACGGCGACTCCTAATTCATTCCATCGGAGGTGAGGTTTCGCGCGCGGGGCGCGGTGTGACCGTGGTGCGCCGTGGCCGCCGGTGCGTGGCGACCGCGAGAGCGGATGCGGCGAGATTGTTGGTCGACCGAGAGAAGTTCTCCTGCGCGGTGAGCAGGTAGAGCAGATCGAGCACGAGAAGTTGGCCGTGCTTGGCCGAGAGGTCATCGGGCTGGAGAAACTGCTCATAGACCGAGGTCACGATCGTGAGGTTGGCGTTTTCGGCGAGCGGCGATGTGGGGTTATTGCTGATGGCGACCGTGAGTGCTCCCGCGCGCCCGGCCTCCCGCAGCATTTGGATGGTCTCTTCGGTTCGTCCGGAATTCGAGATTCCGATGGCGACCGACTCGACGCTCTGAAGGGCGGCGCTCGTGAGCCCGGCATGCACTTCAGACCACACGTGCGCATTGATACCGATGCGATAGAGCCTCGCCTGCATCTCTTCGGCGAGGAAGGCGCTTCCACCCACACCATAGATGTCGACATGGCTGCTCTTCGCCAGGCGTTTGGCAATCTTTTGCATCAGGGGGAGGTCAATTGCCGCGGCGGTCTCGCGCAGGGTTCGCGTGTGGGCGTTGATGAGGGTACTGAGCACATCGGCGGCGGAATCGTGCGGCCCGAAGGCGCGGCCGATGTCGGTCTTCCATGAGTCTCGGGCGGTGCTGCGGCCGAAGTCAGTGGCGATGCTCACTCGGAACGGCACATAGCCGCTGTAACCGATCAGACGACAGAAGCGGGTAACAGTGGCTGCGGACGCGCCGGCTTGGTCTGCAAGCTGGCCGATGGAGAGCTTGAGCGGCGCCTGCGGATATTCGAGGAGATAGTCGGCAATCTTCGCCATGGCTCCCGACATCTCCGGCCGTCGCAAGAGGATGCGATTGGCCACGCCAGTGGCGTGCTCGCCGACGACGGCGACGGGCGGGCGGGAAGCGATGGTAATTTCAATCTCTGTTTGGTGGAGCGCTACGAAAATTATTCTTACAGTACAGTGTGCTCAGATCCCAAATATTCCAAAGAAGTAACAATGCGAAAAATTCTGGCAATTGACGCGGGCGGCACCTCCTCGCGGGCGGTGCTGCTCGATATGACCGGAGCATGTGGGGGATTCGGGCGCGCCGGAGCAGGAAATCCCACGGCGGTCGGAATCGCCTCCGCCGTCGATGCCCTTGGGCTCGCGGTCGAGCGTGCCCTGGGTGGCGCTGCCTCGCCAAGCGCGGCAGATTCGTTCGTGGTCGTCGCACTGGCTGGCGCTGCCACGCCGCCTTTTCTCAGCTTGCTTGAGGCGCGTTTGACGCACCTCGGCCTGCACGGGAATATCGTGATCGAACCTGACCTGCTTGGAACTTTCTCTTCCGGTACTTCGGGTCAACACGGGTACGCAATGATTGCCGGAACGGGCGCCATCGCTGCTCGCGTGAGTGATGGACGCATCCACACGGTGCGGGGAGGCACCGGGTGGCTGCTTGGCGACACCGGCTCTGGGTTTTGGATCGGGCAGCAGATCGCACGCGCGGTTGTCGCATCACTCGATGGGCTCGGCCCGTCGACCGCACTGACCCCGCTCCTGCTGAAGGCGACCGGTATCGAGCGCACCGGCGCACTGCGTCGCGGGCGGTCGGAGGAACTTTCGCAGTTGATGCAGGAGCTCTATTCTCTCCGCCCGGTCGAACTTGCCCGATTCGCCCCCCTGGCCTTCGAGGCGGGCGAGCACGGAGATGTCGAGAGCGGCACGGCGCAGGATGTGGTGGCGAGCGACATCCTCGAGGTCGCCGCATCCGGAATTGCCCGCGTGCTCGCCGCCGCCGTCGAATCGGATGCCGAGCGGGATGTCGAGCCGGATGTAGAGCCGGATGTAGACGGTTGCGTCGTGCTGGGAGGCAGTGTGCTTGCGGCGGGTCTCGCGCGAGCGCCCGATATCTTCCTCCACCGGCTGCGGGCTGCGGCCGGTGGGTCTGAGCTGGTTATGGTGCAGGACGGCGTCGTTGGAGCGGCCGTGCTCGCCCTTCGGCACCTTGGACGAGAAGTGGATGTCGAATTCCATCGGCGGCTCACCCGTGAGGTAGACCGGGTGCGCTCCCCGGCGGTGTGCGAATGACCGGCATTGCGATCATCGGGCGCGGAGCGATGGCGCACGCCCACGCACGGGCATGGAGCGAGCTTGGACTCGGAGAGAACATCCTGTACGTCAGCACACTGACGAATGGCCCACCACTGCCACACGCTCCGCATGCGCGATTCGAGCCCGACCTCGGTGTGGTCCTGGCCGACCCGAAGGTGCACATCGTTTCGGTCTGCACCCCGACCCCGACCCATGCCAGCATTGCCCTCCGCGCCCTCCGCGCGGATAAGAGTGTGCTGCTCGAGAAGCCGATCGCCCTGACAATCCTTGACGCGGTCGCTCTTCGCGACGAGGCCGCGCGCAGCGCTGGAGTGCTCATGGTGGCGCACGTGGTGCGCTTCTTCGATGGCTATCGGGTTATCCGCGAATCGGTCGAGGCCGGCTTGCTCGGAGCGGTGCTCTCCGTTCGGGCCGGCCGGTTCAGCGCCGCCCCGCGCCCGTCGCCCTGGTGGCATGACGAGTCGAAGTCTGGCGGAATCGTCGTCGATTTCAGTATCCACGACTTCGACCAGCTCAACCTCTTCCTCGGCCGACCCGTCGCAGTGACCGCGCTCCGCACCCGGCCGGATGGCCCGATAGAGGCGGTCGTCGACTACGAGAGAGGCGGGGTGGGGCACGTCATCGGCTTCATGGGCATGCCACCCGGATTCACCTTCGCCTCAACCCTTGACCTGGTCGGCGCGGCGGGTCTTGCGACCCACGGGTATTCGGGAGCGCTCGACTCGGGGGTACTGTCGGCGGTCCCGGACACCGTGCGCCTGCAGACCGCCACTGGCGTGACCGAGCGGTTGATTGCCGCCCACAATCCCTACCGTAACCAGGCCGAATACTTCCTCGAGTGCGTGAGAGCCGGATCCGTTCCCGATCTCTGCTCCGTCGACTCGGCTGTCCTTGCGCTCGCGGTGGCGCTGGGGGCACGGCAATCGCTGCAGACCGGATCGCGGGTCGACCTGGCGTTGTAACGCCGAGCAGAGCGTGTCGAGGGTGTTCAGCCGAGCAGGTGGTCCTCGAGAAACGACGAGGTTCGGGCGAAGGCGAGGGCGGCAGCGTTGACATCCACACGATCGGTGATGCTCGCGTTAGCGAAGGAGTGCACGGTAGCGAGGTAGGTCCAGTTGGTGATCGGGGTGCCGTGGTCCTTCAGCCGATCGATGAACGACTCGGGATCCTCGCCCTCGCCCCACTCGTCGATCTCGGCCAGGTGCAGCAGTACGGGGGCCGGGATGACGCCGTGCTGGGCGGGTCCGAGCGTCGCGTAGTAGGCGACGACCGCATCCGCTGCTCCACTCTGCGCGTGCAGAAGGGCTAGCCAGCCACCGAGCGAGAAGCCGACGACACCCACGCGAGTCGAGCCCTCCGTGCGGGCAACCTGGATGATGTCGTCGAGTTCTGCCAGCGCGCCAGCGACGTCGAGTTGGGCCATGAGATCTTCGGCGGTGGCCGTCTCCACGGTCGCAACTCCGTCGTAGAAATCGGGCACGATCACGCGGTATCCCTGGCTGGCCAGCGCCTCACCATAGCTCGCGAGCCAGGGAAGGCGGCCGTACCAGTCGTGTACGAGGATCACGAGCGGCCTGCCCGGGTCGCCGAAGGAGAGGGGGATTCCCGGCGAAGGGATGGGGACGAGCTGTGACATACCGGCCCTTAGAGAGAACGACGGGTGGTCTCGATGCAGGTCACTCTAGCCGAGCGGAATGCCCCGGAGCGCCCACCGGCCGGATCAGGCCGTGCGCGTCGCCAGCTCCGCCTGCAGCGGCCAATCCTGGTCATCGAGTATCACTTGCGCGCAGACGCCCGTGTGCACGTTGACCACGATCGGTGCCCGCAGGTTCATGCGCGTGCCGGTCTCGCCCGGGTTCGCCACCACGAGTACCATCGCGTCGTCCGCGCTGTGCAGGTCAATGGCCCGGCAGTGTTCGTCGGAGATCTCGGGAGAGTAGTCGGGCAGATAAATCGCGGCGTCGAGGACGAAGAGCCGGATCGCACTGTTGTCGACCGCGCGCAGCGAGTAGAGGCCGTCGGCCCCCGACACCTCGTTGAGGGTGAATTGGGTAAGCGGCGCGAGCCCGGCGGGGGGCGACACGAAGGCAAGGACGGCGGTCATCGGAGAAAGTCCATGAGGGTGGGCTGTAGCGTGCGCGCGGTTACGGCGAGGGCCGCCTGGTAAGTGACCTCCTGCTGTTTTAGTTTGATCACTATCTCTCCCACGTCCACGTCTTCGATTCCCGCGCGTTGCGCCTCGAGATTTCCGGTCTTTGACACGATGGCATCTTTCGCTGCGGTGATCTGGTTCTGGCGCGCGCCGGCGGCGGTCTGGGTGTTGAGCAGTGCTGTCATCCGGCTGTCGATGCCGGTGAGACTCGCTCCCACATTCACGCCGGAGCGCAGGTCGGCGACGATGGTGTCGATGAGCGCGAAGGCCGAGCCTGCCCCGATGCCGTAGGCGGCCGCGCCATCGGCATCCACCTGCACCGTCGCGTTGGTATCGATGCGACGCGAAACGGATGCCCCGGTGCCGGTGTAGCTCAGATCGGGGCGAAATGCGACACCGGCGTCGGAACTGCCGGCGAAGATGGTGCGGCCGAGGTAGGTGGCGTTCGCCGTGCCGAGCAGGTCGGAACGCAGGCCCTCGAGAGCCGTGGCGATCGCCTCTTTGGCGGTGGGTGAAAGTGCGCCGTCGTTGGAACCTTGCACGGTGAGATCGCGCACCTGGCGCAGGATGTCGGTGGAGGCGCTGAGGGCGGCGTCTACGGTGGAGAGCCACCCGCTACCGTCGTCAATATTGCGCCCGAACTGGGCGGTCTGGCTCTGGGCTGCACGAATGCGCATCGAGTCGGCGGTGCCGGTCGGGTCGTCAGAGGGGGTCGAAATCCTCTTGAGGCTCGTCGCGGTGTCCTGCAGCTTGGCAAGCAAAGCGGCCGCCGACTGCAGGTTGAACTGCGAGTTCGACATTCTGCTCTGGCTTGTCACTCGATCGACCATGATTTACCTGCCCACGATTCCGGTGCGATTGATGAGAGTGTCGAGCATCTCGTCGACGGCGGTCATCACGCGAGCGGCTCCCTGGTAGGCCTTCTGAAAGGTCAGCATGTTGACGTTCTCCTCATCGAGGTCGACCGAGGAATTCGCGAGCTGGGCAGCGGTCGCGGCGGCGGTCACCGAATCGGCGAGCGTGGCCTGCTGAAGTGCGGTCTTCGAGGTGGTGCCGATCTTCGTGACGAAGGCCGACCATGCGGAGTCGGGAGAATTGGCGCCAGACCCGAGCTGGGAGATCGCGTCGGCGTTGGAGCCATTGTTTCCTCCGGCGCCCGGCGCACCGCTGGCGAGCTGAGCCGCGCTGGTGGGTATGACCGAAAGGCCGAGCGCGGCCGGGCCGGTGGCCGAGAGCGCGAAGAAGTCGAGGCCGGTGGCGCCCGAGGGTGTTGAGCCAGCCTGATGAGCGGTGTTGACGGTGTTGGCGAGCGAGGTGGCGAAGCTGTTGTAGCCTGCTGCCGCCTCCGCGATCGCCCCACCGGTGCCGGTGCCGTCGGCCGCCGCGAGCATCGAGATTGAGCCAGCGATCTCACCGGATTCGACCGCGACGGACCGGCCGGGGCGATTGGTCCACTCCAGGGCCACGGGCGAGCCGCTCGCTCCCGCGAGAGAGTGGGTGCCCGTGACGGTGACGGAGCGAAAGGCATCGCCGGAGACCAGCGCGTTTCCGCCAACGAGCACCTCGGCGGTGCCGTCGGGGAGAGCGCGAACGGTGCCACCGGTGAGAGCGGCAATGGACGAGGTAAGGGCCGAGCGCTGGTCGAGCATCTCGTTCACGGATCCGCCCGTGGCGAGCGTTTCGCGGATCTGCCCGTTGAGAGCGGCGACCCGGGTGCCGGCGTCATTGAGCTCGGCCGCCATACCGTCGAGTTTGGTGCGCACGTCGGTCCAGGCGGAGTCGACAGCCGAGTAGCCGGTGGCGATCTGGCTCGCGATCTGGCTGGCCTTCTGCAGCAGCACGCCGGCCGGAGCCTCTTCGCCTGCCCGGTTCGAGACATCCCCCCAGGCCGACCAGAACTTAAGTAACTGGTCGGAGATGCCGTTCTTTCCCGGCTCGTTGAGAGAGGCTTCGACGGTGCTCAGGGCATTTGAGCGCACAGCAAGGTTGCCGGATGTCGCGGACGAGCTGCGAACGCGCCCGTCGAGGATCACGTTGCCGAGGCGGGCGATACCGTCGACGGTAACTCCCTGGCCCACCTGTGCCCGGAAGAGCACGAGCGGCCCGATCTGGGTGAGGGATCCGGCCGCTGCCGTGCTGACTCGCTGGCGGGTATATCCGCTGGTCGTGGAGTTGGCGATGTTTTGCCCGACGACATCGAGCCCATGGCGAGCGGCGTTGAGGCCGGTCAAGGCCGTGTTCAGGCCGCTGAAGGTGCTCATGAGATCACAGCTTCAGGTCGATGATCTGGGCCGAGGGCTTGGCCACACCGGATTCACCGTTGGCATCGTAGGTGCCGCTCTCGGTACTTCCGTCGGCCTGCGCCTCCTGGATAAAACGCAGGGCGGTGCGCAGGTACTGCTCGTTGAGGTCGCGGAGGTCGCGGATCTGCTCCGTGTACTCGGTGAGGGCATTCAGGTGTGCGGTGAAGATGTCGGCCCAAGGACCATCCGGCGCGGTGCCTACGAGTTCGCGCAGGGTTGCGTTCTGGGGCGCGCCCCACTCTTCGCCGACAACGGCCGCTTCGACCGATCGAGCAAGACCCGCGGCGCGCAGACGCTCCATCACCTGTTCGACCTCACGAGTGGCGTACTGCAGCCAACGAGACTTGCCTGTGGTGAGCAGAAACTGCTCCTCCTCCAGCTTGAATGCCAGCAGATCGAGCAGTTCTCGCTCCCGCCAGAGGCAGGCGGAGAGTTCGTTCGCGCTCATGCGGGCTCCCGTCCGGTCGTCCACCAGTGCGGACCATTCCCGTGCTCGTGCTACCGACTGCATTTTCTCCACCTCGCTTGACGAGATGAACTATCGGCAAGGCTAACCCGAGGGTAAGAGGCGACACGGGCAAAACGCAGATTTGCGCATTTAACGTGTCCTCAATGTGGAGGACCAGTGAAGCCGATCGGGGTACATTCGCCCCCATAGTGGGGCCAAAAGCCGAGCAAATACCACTAAAACGGGGGTCACGGAGGTGTGCTTTCCGCCGATAGGGTCGTCTCACATCGACAGGGAATCGGACCCTCGAACTGGCTATATACCCGCCTCAGTAACCACACGAAATACCACCCGGCATACTCGCTCTACGCGCAACCCTTACCCGAAAACAGTCCGTTTTTTAGCAGGCGCTCCTTCATTCGATTGACAGGGGCGTCGACCGCAACGCGATCGCTGGGATCGCATCCGGGGGCAAGGCACGTGAACAGGACAGAACGCAACGCGCTCGTTGTGCAGAATCTTCCGCTGGTGGGTTACCTCGTTTCCGAGGTGTGGGCCAAGGCGACCCACCTGTCCCGTGACGATCTGGCCTCCGCCGGCGCAGTAGCCCTCATCACTTCAGCGGATGCCTTCGATCCAGCCCTCGGCATCCCGTTCGGTGCATTCGCCCGCCGCCGTATCGTCGGTGCCTTCGCCGACGAGATGCGTGCGAGCGACTGGGCGAGCCGCGGCGCCCGTCGACGCATCAAAGAGACTCTTGCGGTGAAGGAGACCCTCACCGCCGCCCTCGGACGCACCCCCTCGGTCGACGAAATCGCCTCGTCGCTCGGGGTTGACCGCAGCGAGGTGACCGCCGGCCTCACCGACGCGGCCCGCACCGTAACCACGCTTGACAACACCACGGTCGAGTTCCTCATCGCCGACACCGCACTTCCCGAGGAATCGCTTCTTTCGTCCGAGCGTCTCGATTACCTGGCTGCTGCTGTCGAGGCGCTTCCCGAGAAGATGCGCATCATCGTGCGCCAGGTCTACTTCGAAGATCGCTCTGTCAAGGAGATCGCCGACGAGATGGGCATCACCCACTCCGCCGTCTCGCAGCAGCGCGCCGAGGCCATCCGCCTTCTGCGCGACGGACTCGAGACGCACTACTCCGACTCCTACTACACAGGCGAGTTGCCGACCAGCGATGACGCCGACTACCAGCCCGTGTCCCGCGTTGCGCCCGCGGCCCGCAGCGCCTACCTCGCCCGTGTCGCCAGTTACGCGATGGCCGAGCTCTCCCACCTCTCCCAGTCCCCGGCCACTAGCGTGGCGGCGTCATAACGCAACAATCACAAAGAATTCAGCCCGGCTTCTAACGCGATTGAGCGAACGGCCGATAGCTGAGGGTGTCGGACCATGGATGGGCCGATTCGGATAACCCAACATCACGGAGGAAAAAATCATGGGTATGCAGGTCAACACCAACCTTTCGGCACTCAACTCGTACCGGAACCTCAGCAACACGCAGAACGATCTCGCCAAGTCGCTGGAAAAGCTCTCCAGCGGACTTCGCATCAACCACGCCGCGGATGACGCAGCTGGCCTCGCAATCTCCCAGGGACTGCAGTCGCAGGTCGGGGGCCTCACGGTCGCCAGCCGCAACGCGCAGGACGGCATCAGCGTCATCCAGACCGCTGAAGGTTCGCTCTCCGAGGTTCAGACCATCCTGCAGCGCGTTCGCGACCTCGCCGTTCAGGCCGGTAACGACTCGAACAGCGCGACCTCGCGCGGCGCGATCACCACCGAGGTCAGTGAACTGTCGAAGGAGCTCACCCGCATCAGCGGGTCGACCAACTTCAACGGCACCAACCTGCTCGACGGCTCGAAGTCCTCGCTGAATTTCCAGGTGGGGGCGAACGGTGATGCCGCCAGCCAGATTGCGGTCAACCTCGGCAACGCCAACGTGAAGGCGATCGCGAACTCGCTGACCGGCGGAGACCTGTCGACGACCGGTACGTCGTTCGGCATCGCCGACATCACGAAGTTGGCCGGCGCAGCAACCTTCACCTCCACAAATGGAGGGCAGAGCACTACCGTCAAAACGGGAAACCTTGGTGCTGCTGGTTCCTTCACCAGCGTCGAAGGATACGCGACTGCACTTCGTTCGGACGCGGCCTTCTCGGCTAACTACTCGGTGTCCGTGTCGAAGGACGCGAACGGTGCCGGCACCGGCATCGTTGTGACTGCGTTGAACGGCGGCACACTTGCGACCGCCGACAACGCGACCGCCGGCACTGGTCTCGGGGCAGGTGCCGCGGGCACAGCAGTCACCGGTGGAGTGCAGTTTGATACCGCAGTCAACGCGCAGGCGTCGATCAAGCTCATCGACTCCCAGATCTCGACCGTTTCGACGGCTCGCGCCACCCTCGGCGCGGCCCAGAACCGGTTCGAGAGCGTTATTCGCAACCTTGCCGTCTCCACCGAGAACCTCACGGCGGCAAAGTCGCGCATCACCGACACCGACATGGCGTCGGAGATGGTCAAGTACACCCGCTCGAACATCCTGTCGCAGGCCGGCACCGCGATGCTCGCGCAGGCGAACCAGGGCAACCAGGGCGTTCTTCAGCTCCTTCGTTAGGCCTGGTAGCTCGACCGGCGTGTTCTAACCAACGCCCGGCGGCTTGTCGCGAGGGGAACTGGACCTCTCACCGTGATGACCGCCGGGCGTTTCCCCCAGCATTCCCACACTCCACCAGACGAACGGACGGACGGACATGGCAATCTCCCTCGACGGACTGTCCAGTGGGCTCGACACCACCTCTCTCATCACCCAGCTGATGGCGGCCGAAGCTGCGCCGCAAAACCAGCTGAAGGCCCAGGTCGTGACGACCAATACCGTCGTCAGCGCTCTGCAGGGGCTCAATAGCCGCCTTGCTAACCTCGCCGACGCGGCAGCCACCGCAGCGAAGGCTGGGAGCCTCGACCTATATTCGGCGTCGAGCTCCTCGACTGCAGTCTCCGCCTCGGTGGCCGCGGGCGTCGCTGCCGGAACCCTGCAGGTAGTGGTGAGTTCTCTCGCCTCACCCCAGGTCGGCGTCTCCGCCGCGATGGCTACCTGGCCGTCGCCGCCCACCATCACCATCGTCGGACACTCCGGATCCCCGCTCGAGATCAGCCCGGCCTCGAACTCGCTCGACGACGTCGCCGTGGCAATCAACAGATCCGCGGCCGGCGTGACCGCCACCAAGGTTGCCTCCGGATCCGACGGCTCTGGCAACAAGCTCTACCGTCTACAGTTCTCGAGCACGGCCACCGGAGCGAATTCCTCGTTCACCATCTACCGGGGCACGGCAGCGGATGTCGCCGGCGGTACGGCGACCAATGTACTGACGGCGCCGGGGAGCGCCGTCATCACGACAGCACAGGACGCGAGTGTCACGCTCTGGAAGGGAACCTCGGCGGAACAGGTCATCACCTCGTCGACCAACAGGTTCACCGACCTGCTCCCGGGTGTGACCGTCACGGCATCCGCGGTGTCGGCCGATCCGGTCACGATCACCGTCGCGCGGGACGACGCGCAGATCAGCGCCGTGGCCGGTGGACTGGTGAGTTCGCTGAGTTCCGCTTTCGTTCTCATCGCGGCCCAGACCGCGGTGAGCACCACAACGGATTCCACCGGCAGGTCCGTTACCACCGCCGGGGTCTTCGCCGGAGACAGCAACATCCGCAGCATCCGTCAGAACGCGGTGGATGCCGCGACCCTTCCGGTTAACGGTCATTCGCCCTCCGAATACGGAATCGTTCTCAGCCGCACCGGCACCATCAGCTTCGACGCCGGCAAGTTCGCCGCGGCGCTCGCTGCCGACCCGAAGACCACGATGGCGGCGGTGCAGACCATCGCCTCTCGCATCGCCGTGGCGGCAACGGCCGCATCGGATAAAAGCAGCGGTACGGTCACCAACATGATCACGGGTGACCAGAGTCAGATGAAGAGTCTCGGTGACCAAATCGCCGCCTGGGACGTGCGGCTCGCCAGTCGCAAGATCACGCTCCAGCGCACGTACTCGGCCATGGAAGTGATGTTGAGCAACCTCAAGTCACAATCCTCCGCCCTCACCGCGCAGCTCTCTGGGCTCTCGACATCATCTTCTGGGAGATAGAAAAAATGACCATGACCCTCAGTGCCCAGCGCTCCCAGTACACGAACGACGCCATCCTCTCGGCATCCCCGGTGCGCTTGCTCACCATGCTCTACGACCGCTTGCTGCTCGACCTCGACCGCGCCTCGCTCGCTCACGCTGAGCAGAACTGGGCGCTCGCCTCATCGAATCTCCTACACGCCCAGGCCATCGTCGCTGAGCTCACCTCGTCGTTGAAAGTGGAGTTGTGGGACGGTGGTGAGGGGCTTCTCGCACTCTACAACTACTGTCGAAACCTGCTGGTGCTCGCGAATGTGCGGCGCGACGGGGCTTCGATCCGTGAAAGTATCGAATTGCTCTCCCCGCTGCGGGATGCCTGGCATGAAGCCGCAAGCCAGCTCTCCGCTCCGGAGAAGCCTTCGCGCGGCGAGTCCCGGGACCTCGGCGTTGCCTGACCTCGGCTCGTCGGCACATCGCGCGCGGCACAACGGCTGGGCCGACGTGCTCGCCACGATGGAGCACGACCTCGATGCATCCGGCGGGATGCTCGCCCACGCTGCCCACGCGATGTGGACCCTCCCCCGGGACCTCGGCGATCTCCCTGGCGAGCTTCGCTCCCGTGCCGAGATGCTGCTCGGATCGCAACAGCGCACGATCGACGCGCTCGAACAGCGGATGCTGCTGACCGGCCGTCACCTCGCTGCCCTCGACAGCATCCCCGCCCGTGTTTCCCCTTCGGGGTCCGCCGCCTACCTCGACGTCACGGGTTGATCGGCAAAGACCAGGACCCCCCTTTCGGGAGCAGGGCCTAACGCCACGATCTCCTCGTCCGATAACTGGGGATGAGGGCATGGATTGCTCGACACAAGGCCACGGATCGGCCGTCAGGACATTGACGACGAAACGGAACGCTGTGCTCGAATCCGTCACCTCTGCGGCGCTCGGCAGTGCGCTCGACGGCTTGGCGTTGCGCCAACGCACCATCGCGGACAACATCGCAAACGTCAACACGCCGCACTACCACGCCAAGCGCGTCGTGTTCGAGGCGGCACTCGCCAAGTCCGTGGCCAACGGCAACGGCACCGTGGTCGCCGAGACCAAGCGCTCGCTCGAGCCCACCCGGATCGACGGTAACAACGTCAACCTCGACACCGAGACGCTCTCGAACGTCGACACCGTGCTTCGGTATCAGTTCGCCACCCAGGCCGCAGGCAATGAATTTTCGGCCATGCGTGCCGCCCTGAAGAGCAACTGATGACCTTTGACGCGATCGGTATCGCCGGCACCGGACTCACCCTGCACCGAAAGTGGCTCGATGCCGTCTCCGACAACCTCGCCAACATCAACACCGTCAAGCCGACGAGTGGCCCGGCCTTCCAGGCCAGGTATGTCGTCGCACAGGAGGGTGCAGAAAATTCCGGCGCCTTTGTGCAGGGCATCGCGTACGGCAATGCCGCCGGGCGCCTCGTCTACGAACCGGCCAACCCACTCGCTGATAAGGACGGTTACGTGAAATATCCCGACATTGATCTCGCCTCGCAAATGGGCCAGCTCATCATGGCGCAGCGTGGATATCAGGCCAATGCCGCGGTCGTCGATCGTGCCAAGGAGACCTACCAGGCCGCCCTGCAGATCGGTCGCGCCTGATGGATATCTCGTCGATCGGCTCCGTTTCTGGTGTTTCCGGCGTCTCCGGTACCAGCGCCGTCTCCCCGCCGAGCGGCACCAACGCTGCGAGCGCCGCTAGCTTCGCCAGCGAACTCGGCGGTGCCGTTGACACCCTGCAGCAGCTGCAGTCAACCTCCCACACCCTCGCCATCCAGGCTGTCACCGGCAACCTCTCCGACATCCATAACGCCACAATCGCGTCGACCCGGGCCCAGGTGACCCTCGAGCTCGTGGCCGCCGTGCGCAACAAGGGCGTGGACGCGTTCAACGAGATTATGAGGATGCAAGCCTGATGCCTGCCCCGATCAGTTCGATGCTCCGCCGACTCACCCACACCATCCGCGAGTTCACTATCGCCCAGCGCACCATGGCAATCATCGGATTCGCCGTGCTCGCGCTCGGTATCGCTGCGCTGTCGTTCTGGGCGACTCGTCCTCAGCTCAGTCCGCTCTTCTCGGGCCTCAGCGGCACCGACGCGAACACCCTGGTCGAGCAGCTGCGCACCGACGGCGTGCAGTACGAGATCACCGGCGGTGGCGGCACGATCATGGTGCCGGAAGAGAGCGTCTACGCCGAACGTCTCAAGGCTGCCGCGGCCGGCCTTCCCTCCTCGTCGACGGGCGGCTATTCCCTGCTCGACAAGATGGGGGTCACGGCATCCGAATTCCAACAGAACGTGACCTATAAGCGGGCAATCGAGGGTGAGCTCGCGCACACGATCGAGGCGATGAAGGGTGTCAAGACGGCATCCGTGCAGCTCGCCATCCCCAAAGACACCGTGTTCGTCTCGGAGAAGACCGATCCGACCGCCTCCGTGTTCATCGCGACCGACAACGGTGTAACGCTGGGCGACGGCCAGGTGCAGGCAATCGTGCACCTCACCTCCTCCTCTATCGACGGAATGAAGACCAGCGATGTCTCGGTCGTCGACGCTCAGGGTCACGTGCTGTCCGCCACCGGAGTGGATGTCGCGGGCAGCGGCTCGAAGCGGGCTTCCGACTACGAGGAGCGCGTTCGCAGCTCGGTGCAATCCATGCTCGACAAGGTGGTGGGACCGGGCAACGCCACCGTGGTGGTGGCCGCCGACATGAGCCAGAACTCGGGCCAGCGCACCGCCGAGACCTTCACGACTCCCGATGGTTCCCCGGCTCTCAGTGAGTCTGCGCAGAACGACGGTACGGGGCGGACCAGCGGCTCGAACGGCTCCGCAGGCATCCTGGGGCCCGACAACATCGCGGTGCCGAGTGGCACGTCCGCCGCGAACCCGACCGCGGGAACGAACACCGGTGCCACCTCCGTCACCAAGAACAACGCGATCAACAAGGTCACCGAGCAGACCACTATCCCCGCCGGTTCCGTCACGCGCCAAACTGTCTCCGTCGCGGTGAACAAGGCGGTCTCCGGGGTCGACAGGGCCAACCTCATCTCGCTGGTGAATGCTGCAGCCGGCATTGACGCGACCCGCGGCGACTCGGTGGCCATCGAGATCGTCTCCTTCAACCAGGCCGGAGCGGCGGATGCCGCCAAGGCGATAGCCGCCTCTGAGGCGGCGACGAACGCCGACCGCACGGCTGGACTTATCCGCAGCATCGTTACCGCGCTCGCCATCGCGCTGCCGATCATCATCGCGCTGTTCCTCATCTCCCGCCGCTTCCGCAGCCGCAGCAAGGAAGACCGCGAACTGCAGGAGATGACCGAACTCGCGGAGCTGCGCGCCATGATGAGCGACCAGACCAGGCCGATCGCGCTGACCGCCATGGAGCCGCCCTCCGCGCTCACCTACACGCAGGTTCCCCTCATCGAGCCGGGCGACACCGAACGCAAGCGCGCGGAGATCGACGCACTCGCCGGCAACGACCCTGAGCGAACGGCCGAGATCCTGCGCGGTCTCATGGACGATCGGCAGCCCGCATGACCGAGGTAGCGCTGACGCTCTCGGGCACCCAGAAGGTGGCGGTGGTGCTCATGAACATGGACCAGGTGCGCGCGGCTGCGGTCATGAAGCAATTCACCGAGGTCGAGGCCGAGGAGATCGCCGCCGAGATCATCCGGTTACGCCGCGTCGATACGATCGTGTCCGAACGCACCATCCTCGAATTCCACGAGCTCGCCACAAAGGGCGGACGTAAGTCGCACGGTGGGCGCGAGTTCGCGTCGGGACTGCTCGAGGCCTCCTTTGGGGCCGAGAAGGCTGCGGGCGTGATGAGCCGTGTCGCGTCGTCGATGGCGGGCAAGGCCTTCGAGTTCCTCGACAGCGCCGAGACCGGCCAGCTTCTTACCCTGCTCGACGGCGAACTGCCGCAGACCATCGCCCTGGTGCTCGCACATCTTCGGCCCGACCATGCTTCCCCGGTGTTTGCCGCCCTCGAGGAAGACCTCCGTACCGAGGTGGCGAAGGCCATCGCGACGATGGGCACGGCAACCCCCGAAGCAGTGCGGGTCGTCGCCGACACCCTGAAGGGGCGCGTGAGCAGCGTTGTCAGCGCCCGCGAGACCGTAGAGATCGTCGGCGGCATTCAGGCCGTGGTCGACATCATCAACCGGGCGGATGTCTCAACCGAACGCGCCGTGCTCGACGGGCTCGACGGGCTCGACCCCATCCTCGCCGAGGAGGTGCGCTCGCGCATGCTCACCTTCGCCGACCTGGTGAAGTTCGACCGCAAGGACGTGCAGCAGGTTCTGCGTGGCATCGATTCGAGCATTCTCGCCGTGGCGATGAAGGGCTCGAACGAGGCCCTGGTCGAGGTGATCCGGGCGAACATCTCCGAACGTAACCGCGAGATCCTCGAAGACGAGATCGCTTCGCTCGGCCCGGTGAGAATGACCCAGGTCGAAGAAGCCCGTGCCGAGGTTGTGCGTGCGATCCGCACCCTCGAGGCGGAAGGCATCATCACCCTTCAGCGCGGAGAGGAGGAAGAATATGTCGCGTGATTTTTTTCCGCTGATCTTCCCCTCCCTTCCGAGCAGTACCAGGCAGGATCAGGCCAACGCCGACAATCGTGCCGCCGGACACGCTGCGGGCTACGCGGCCGGACTGCGAGCCGCCGGCGCCGAGCTTGCCGGCCAGAAGGCCGCTCTCGACGCAGAACACCGCGCCGCACTTCTGCATGACCTGGCGCGGATGGATCGCACGATCGCGGTGCTGACCGCGGCCGCTGGGGCGCTGGATAGCCTCCTGCTTCCGGTGGTCACCGATGCGCAGGATGCGATCGCGGCATCCGCCCTCGAACTTGCCGAGACGATCATCGGGGAGGTGCTTGCCGACGGTGAACGGTCCGCGAAGGCGGCGCTCACCCGCGCGCTCGCCGCGGTCGACCCGGCGACGATCACGACCATCCGCCTCAACCCGCTCGACCTCGGCGTGCTCGACGAGACCGTGCGTGCTGCCGCCGGTGTCTTATTCAGCGCGGATGCCTCGATTGCCCGCGGTGACGCGATCGCCATGCTTCCCTTCGGCTACCTCGACGCCCGAATCGCAACCGCCGTGGCACGGGCCCGCGCGGCGATCCTGGGGGATGCCTCGTGACCGTGACCTGGCGACCGCATGCCGAGCGCTACCGCACCGCCCTGGCGGCCGGTCGACCGGAACGGGTGGGCGTTGTCTCCTCGATCGTCGGTCTCGGACTCGAGATCAGTGGGCTGGACTGCGCCATCGGCGACCTCGTGCGCATCGGTGACAGTGTCACCGACGGTGGCAGCGGCTTTCTCGATGCGGAAGTGATCGCTACGACGCCGTCGGGCATCCGCTGTATGCCGCTCAGCCGTCTGACCGGGGTCAACGCCGGCGCTCCGGCCCGTTCCCGCGGTCTTCCGGTGCTGGTACCCACCGGAAACGGCCTCTTCGGCCGGGTGATCGACGGCCTCGGACGCCCGATCGACGGCAAGGGACCGCTCGACATCACTCGCCTGGTCTCGATCGACAACGACAGCCCGTCGGCAATGCACCGAGCGCGCATCGACACACCATTACAGACCGGTGTGCGCGTGCTCGATACCCTCACGACCATCGGCACGGGCCAACGCCTTGGGCTCTTCGCCGGATCCGGGGTCGGCAAGTCGTCGCTGCTCTCCATGATCGCGCGGGGAACGAATGCCAAGGTCTCGGTGATCGCGCTGGTCGGCGAGCGTGGACGAGAGGTACGGGAATTTCTCGAAGACGACCTCGGCGCCGAGGGACTAGCCCGCTCGATCGTGGTTGTCGCTACCTCAGACGAGCCGGCCATGATGCGCCTGCGCGCCGCCTTCATGGCCACCCGCATCGCCGAGTCATTCCGCGATACGGGGGCGGATGTCATGCTCATGATGGATTCCCTCACCCGAGTGGCGATGGCACAGCGTGAAATCGGACTCTCGGTCGGCGAACCACCGGCCACCCGCGGCTACCCGCCGTCGACGTTCTCGCTTCTCGCCCAGCTGCTCGAGCGGGCCGGAACGGGCGAAACCGGATCGGTGACCGGCATCTACACGGTGCTCGTAGATGGCGACGATCACAACGAGCCGATCGCCGACGCGGCCCGTTCTTTTCTTGATGGCCACGTCGTGCTCGATCGCAAACTAGCGGTTTCCGGCCACTTCCCGTCCATCGACGTGCTCGGCTCGATCTCCCGGGTCGCGTCCCGGGTGATTTCGCCCGAGCAAGTGCACACGGCCCAGGTGCTCCGCAAGACCCTTGCCGCGAGACGGGCCGCCCAGGATCTTCTCGACGTCGGCGCTTATCAGCGTGGCGCGAATCCCCTCGTTGACGCCGCTGTCGACCATGAACCGTCGATCAATGCGTTCTTGCAGCAGAAGATCAGCCAGCAGTCGACCTCCGACGACGCGTGGGTGCAGCTCACCTCCCTCGTCCGAACCTTGGAAGGTAACTGATGTCCCGCTCATTCCCGCTCGCCGGACTCCTCCGGCTCCGCCAGGTGCAGCAAGACCAGGCGGCGATTGACCTCTCGGCAGCCAACGCCCGCGTCGCAGAAGGCACGGCGCGCCAGCGTCGGGCCCGATCCGCCCTCGGCGCCACCTCGAGTGAGGCCACCAGCGCGGCCGTGCTCTATGCGGTCGCAGCATCCCGCGCCGCCTCGCGCAGCATGCTCGCCGAACTGCAGGCGCTCGACTGCGATCACCGCGTCTCCCTCGATGCCGCAAACACCGTCTTCACGGCGGCTCGGGCCCGATCGATCGGGCTCGAGAAGCTCGAGGTGCGGTTCGATGACGCCGTCGCGAACGGCATTCTCGCGGCCGAGCAGGCCACGCTCGACGAGATCTCGTCGACGAGCTGGCACCGCACGCGAGAGGTGGACGCCGGATGACTCTCGTCGCCCTCTTCCCGGCACCCACCGCGGTTCCCTTGGTCGCCGGCCCGGCGAACAACTCGGCGTCGGCCGCTGGCGCTTCCGCTGCGGCCGCCTCCGGTGCCTCCGGCTTCGGTGCGGTGATGAGCGACGCGAATGCCGCGCTGGCCGCCGCCGATTCTTCTGACGCACCCGTCGGCACAGTTGCCGCGGCCCCTCCCGTTGCGCGTGCCGCGCTCACTGCTGCCGCCAATCTCGCAGGTCTCGTCGCGCCCGCCGGCACCTCGCGCGCTCCGGTGAAGGGTGCTGCGAAGGAGCCTGCCGACCCGGCATCTCCCTCCGCGACAGACCAGCCGGCGCCGGATGCCCTTCCGGCGGTTGCGCTTGCGATCGCCGTGCTTCTCTCGGTGCCGACGCTCGCACCTCCCACCGCCCTTCAGCCCACCGTCCTGCCGCCCACCGCCCGTACCGTGACGGATGCGTCGAGCACCCTGCCGCCCGCATCCTCCGTGGCGCCGACCGCTGTCACCGCGGCTACACTCGCGGCCACGGCGGCTCTCTCTGCGGACGCCCCCGCGTCGGGTCACGCCTCCGCGGTTCCGCTCTCGGCCCCGCCGCTCTCCCTACCGCTCTCGACCCCACCGCCACCACCGACTGCGGCAACACCCGCGGTCGTTTCCCCCGCCGCATCCTCGGTCATAACCCCTCTGACATCCGCGGTCGTATCCCCCGCCGCAACCCCGGCAGCAATCTTGGTCCTATCCCCCGCCGCATCCCCCCTCCCCGTGGCCCGCACCAAGCCGATCGCGGTGACGGCGGACGCCATGGCAGGGCCGATCGCCACATCCCCTGCCCGGTTCGAGGCGATCGCCGCGCCGATCGCCACTGCCGCGTCGCAACCAGCCCAGAACACTCCCTTCGCCGGCCAACTCGCCCGTCCGATTTTCACTCTCGCCACAGCCGGACCCGGATCGCACACGATGACAATTAGCGTGACCCCGGATGCTCTGGGTCCCGTGACGGTTCGCGCGCATGTGGGCCCGGAGGGCATCCGGGTCGAGCTCTTTGCGCCGACGGACCTGGGTCGCGACGCGATCCGCGCGATCCTGCCCGACCTGCGCAAGGACCTCGCAGGGGTGGGAGTCGGGGCCAACCTCGACCTGTCGTCGCGGAACCAGCCGAGCGATGCTGGCGACCGACGCGGCGACGCGACGCCCCGCTCCGTGCGCGACTACGTCGTTCCTGCCGGGATCGTCGCGGACGATGAAGTCGCGGCCGCGCCTACCCGCATCCTCACCGCTTTATCCATCGACGTACTGGCATAGAAAGACACCTTCATGGCAATCGACGGAATCACCGGAACGGTCCAGACGGCCGCGGCCGATGCGGCATCCGGAATCTACAGCGGGTCAACCACCCGCGTGCCAAAGCAGACCATGGACTCGGAAGTGTTCATGAAGCTGCTCGTCACCCAGTTGCGCACCCAAGATCCGAGCGCGCCAATGGACACCAACCAGATGATCTCCCAGACCACCCAGCTGTCGATGATGGAGAAGATGACCGAGCTCAGCACCACGAGCACAGAAAACTTCTCGCTTCAGATGCGCATCGCGGCCGCCGCGATCGTGGGCAAGCAGGTCAGCTACTCGGATGCCGCTGGCGTGAGTCACACCGGCACGGCGTCGAGTGTCTCCTTCGTCGGCAGTGTTCCCCAGGTCAAGGTCGGTGGCATCGACGTGGCCCTCGACAGCATTTCCGGAATCACCAGCGCTCCCTAATCAACGCAGTCGCCTGATCCACCACATCCAACCGAAAGGCAGCACCTCATGCTTCGTTCACTGTATTCCGGGATCTCCGGACTCCGCTCGCACCAGACCATGCTCGATGTCACCGGCAACAACATCGCCAACGTGAACACGACGGCGTTCAAATCGTCGGCCACCCAGTTTCAGGACACCCTTTCCCAGCTCACGCAGGGCGCGGGCGGGCCACAGGAGCAGATCGGTGGCACCAACCCCGCGCAGGTCGGCCTCGGAGTGCGCGTCGCCGGCATCTCCACCAACTTCTCGCAGGGATCCGCCCAGTCCACCGGTCGCGCGACCGACATGATGATCTCGGGCGATGGATTCTTCGTCACCAAGACCGGCACCCAGACCCTGTATACCCGAGCCGGATCATTCGACTTCGACGGCGCCGGTCGCCTGGTGAGCCCGGACGGCGCCATCGTTCAGGGCTACACCGCCGTCAACGGGGTGGTCTCCGACGGCGGTCCCACAAGCGACGTCACACTTCCCCTTGGAGTCGTCGCGCCGGCCGCCACGACCACGTCGGCCACCGTCTCGGGTAACCTCCCGTCCGACGCCGCGGTCGACACGGCCCTCGTGCGCGACGTTCAGGTCTATGACAACACCGGTACCGCTCGCACCGTCTCCCTGAAATACACCAAAACGAACGGGGGCTGGGATGTCGCGGGCACCGACCCCAACGGCCCCCCCGGCGCCGCCTCCCTCACCTTCGTTGGCGGGAAACAGACCTCCGCGGGCACGATGACGATCGGCGGCATCACCGTCGACATGTCGAAGCTCACCGGATTCGCCGGCCTCACGACCGTTGCGGTCTCGAACCAGGACGGTCGCGCCGCCGGCACACTCAAGTCGTACACGCTCTCCAAAGACGGCACGCTCGTCGGATCCTTCAGCAACGGAGCATCGCAGGCGATCGGGCGCGTCGTGCTCGCGACCTTCTCGAACCCCGGCGGCCTCGAGAAGGCAGGATCTTCCGGCTACAAGAGCACCTTCAACTCGGGCAATGCCACGATCGGCACTCCCGGATCGGGCAGTCTCGGCTCGCTGCAGGCGGGCGCTCTCGAGATGTCGAACGTCGATCTCTCGCAGGAGTTCACCAACCTGATCGTCGCCCAGCGCGGTTTCCAGGCCAACGCCCGCATCATCACCACTTCCGACGAGGTGCTGCAGGAGCTCACCAACCTCAAGCGCTAGTCGCTCCACCGCGGAACACCCCGGCCACGTCGGTCGGGGGTGTCCGGCGGTTGTGCGTTGTGGGTTGTGCGTTTCACGTTTCGCGTTGTGCGTTTCACGTTGTGTGTTGTGCGTTGTGCGTTGTGCGTTGTGCGTTGTGCGTTGTGCGTCTCGCGTTTCGCATCTCGCGTCTCGCGTCTCGCGTTTCGCGTTTCGCATCTCGCGTCATGCGTTCCGCGTCGTGCGTTGTGCTCGTCCCCTATCGGTGACGTCCCTCGCCACCGCCGCGATGGAGGGGTTTCCGCGCGATCAGCCTCCCAGGGAGGAACTTTTTCGACTGTTCGGCATTTTTCC
>JANYEI010000133.1 GCA_025363205.1 Frigoribacterium sp. | reverse complement strand
GATCATCCAACTGGGAACCGAACTCGCCGTCATCGTCTATTTCGGTGCGGACCTGTGGCGGATCATCTCGCGCTGGTTTCTCTCGCTGTTCAAGCGGGTGCCGCGCAACGACTCAGACGCCAAGATGGGCTGGTTCATCATCCTCGGCTCCGTGCCGATCGTGGTACTCGGCCTGATCTTCCAGAAAACGATCGAGACCACGCTGCGTTCGCTGTGGATCATCGCCGTCTCCCTCATCGTCTTCGGCATCCTTCTCGGCATCGCGGATTATGTTGGCGTGAAGAAACGGCGACTGAGAAACCTCACCGTTCCCCACGCGGCCATCTACGGTGGTGCGCAGGCACTCGCCCTCATCCCGGGTGTCTCCCGCTCGGGCGGCACGATCACCGCCGGGCTCTTCCTTGGCTACGAGCGCTCCGCAGCGGCGCGCTATTCGTTTCTCCTCGCGATTCCGGCGGTCTTCGGAAGCGGGCTTTTCGAGCTCTATAAAACGATCAAGTCACCCGGAGCAGAGGTGTTCACCGGAGGCGAGACCGCGGTGGCAACGGTCGTCTCCTTCGTCGTCGGACTCGCGGTGATCGTCTTCTTCATGAACTACATCTCGAAGCGGTCGTTCCTGCCCTTCGTCATCTACCGCCTCGCTCTCGGCGGCACCCTCGTAGTGCTTTTGGCCACCGGGACGCTCCGAAGCGCCTGAACGACTGTCCGTTGCTTCTGGCGTCCGTGCTGACGACGGGTCGAGGTCGTGACCAAAAAGATTTTGATTGTCCCCTTCTGGGGGCCTAACACTCGCCGTCGCCGCGGACTACCGTGGAGGAAATCGTCGTGGAGGTAGTGAATGAATGCGCATTTCGAGCAAGGTCCCGGGTCAATCCCTCAGGCCGCAAGTGATATCACGGGAGCCGAGTTACCCGCCGCGATTCGTTCCGCCAGCGCGACCGGACTTCGCCAAAAGGCGAGCTCGGTACCGACCTGTCACGGTCGTGCGTTCTCCCACCAGGACGCCATCGACTACCAGGAATGGGTCGCATCAGGAGAGTTGAAGTAACGGCCGGTACCTGCCAGCTGGCGGCTCGCCTAGGGTGGAGTGGTGCAATCCTGGACCCGCCCAAATGTGCCTCGCCTGCCTGGACGCGGTATCGCTCCCCGCATCTTTGACGCAGCAACCCAGGCGCTGGTCGAGGCCCGGCCGCACGCCTCCACGCCGAATCTCGCGAGCATCTATGTCTGCGGGATCACTCCCTACGACGCAACGCATCTCGGACACGCTTCGACCTATCTCGCGTTCGATACCCTCATTCGGGTCTGGCTCGATGCCGGATTCGACGTGCGGTACGTGCAGAACAGCACCGACATCGATGACCCGCTTCTCGAGCGTGCAACCCGTGACGGGGTGGATTGGCGTGACCTCGCGGCCTCCCAAATCGAACTGTTCCGCGGGGATATGCAGACGCTCGGCATCATCCCGCCCGACGAGTATGTCGCTGTCACTGAGGTCATCTCGGATGCCGCGGACGCGGTGAAGATCCTCGTTCAGAATGGCACGGCATACGGCGTTTCCAGCCCGGATGCCGCGGACGACCTCTATTTCGACAGCAGCTTCACCGTGCCTGCCTGGCATCTCGGGCTCGAGAGCACCCTCGATCGCCCTGCGATGGTCCAGCTCAACGCGGAACGCGGCGGGGACCCGCTTAGACCGGGCAAGCGAGATCCACTGGATCCACTGCTCTGGCGCTCGGAACGGGTCGGCGAGCCGGCCTGGGACTCATCGGTCGGTCGCGGGCGACCCGGGTGGCACATCGAGTGTTCGGTCATCGCGCTGAAACATCTTCCGACGCCGCTCACGGTGAATGGGGGAGGCCGGGACCTGGTCTTCCCCCACCATGAATTCAGCGCGGGCCATGCCGCCGCGCTCACCGATCACGCTCTCGCTGGCATTT
Organism: Frigoribacterium sp.; assembly: GCA_025363205.1. Classification (GTDB taxonomy): domain Bacteria; phylum Actinomycetota; class Actinomycetes; order Actinomycetales; family Microbacteriaceae; genus Lacisediminihabitans. Next base: position 22,518 of record JANYEI010000133.1, on the reverse strand, counting down.
ACGCCCATGCGGGAATGGTGGCCTATGAGGGTGAAAAGATGAGCAAGTCCCTCGGCAATCTTGTGCTCGTCTCCCGGCTCGTCGCTGGTGGGGTTGACCCGCGATCCATCCGGCTCGCGCTGCTCTCGGAGCGCTATCGCAGCGACTGGGAGTGGACGGATGCGCACCTGCGTATCGCTAACGAGCGGCTCGCCTCCTGGACGGCGTGGGCCGCGACGCCGAACGGCGACACCGATGACGAGTTCCTGGCCGAACTGCGTGACCGGCTGGCGGATGATCTCGACACCGCCGGTGCGATCGCCGCGATCGATGCCCGTATTTGTGGCGGGGCCGCTGCGACCGTGACGGCGATCAGCGCGATCGACGCACTGCTCGGCATCCGCCTCACGCCGTAACAGGCGAGACGCGTGTTACTCGCGCGGGCCTCGGTCGTCCGGGGGAAGCGAAGGGGGCCCTCCGGGTCCGGACGACCCGCGCCCATCCGCTTTGCCGTCCCGTCGCCGCAGGTATTTCTCGAATTCCTGGGCGATCGCCTCGCCGCTTGCTTCGGGGGAGTCGACGGTGTCTCTCGCCTGCTCAAGCTGGGCGATATAGGTCGCCATTTCGTCGTCTTCGCTCGCGAGCACGTCGATTCCGCTTTCCCAGGCCGCAGACTCGTCCACGAGCTCTCCGCGCGGGATCACCACGTCGATCAGCTCTTCGAGCTTGTCGATGATCGCCAGCGTCGCCTTGGGCGACGGAGCGTTGTGCACATAGTGCGGAACGGATGCCCAGATCGACACCGTAGTAATCCCCGCTCTCTCGGCGGCCTCACCCAGCACCGAGAGGATTCCGACCGGTCCCTCATAGGAACTCTTCTCCACCGAGAGCTCGCGACGCAGCTGCTCGTTTTCACTGCTCACGAACACCGAAATCGGCCGGGTGTGCGGCACGTCGGCGAGCATTGCGCCGAGGAAGACGACGCCGGTGATCTGATTCTCGGTGACGGTCGCCATGATCTCGGCTGTAAAGCTTTTCCAGTTGCGGGAGGGTTCCGTGCCGAGCAACAGGTAGATGTTGGAGGCATTCTCGCCAATGGGTGCCGGTTCAGCGTCGGCGCTTTTCGGCGAGCGCTGACCAAGCACGCTTGTGGGGCCGTAGGTGACGACCGTCGGCCAGATGAGCAGGCGATTGCCGTCATCATCCTGCGTGACGGTCGGGCGGTTGAATTGATAGTCAAAGTACCGTTCCGCGTCGATTTCCGCGATCGGGTACAGGTCGAGCAGGTCCTTCAGCATCGAGACGGCACCGCTCGCTGCCTCACCGGCGTCGTTCCAGCCCTCGAACGCGACGACCAGCAGTCGACCATTCAACATTCCCGCGTTTGGCACTCGTTATCCTCTGGAGTCGCGTTTTCGAGGACGGCCGAATGCGGCCTTCGCGACTTCCTTCCGTCAAGGATAGAACCCCCGTCCCTCTAAACTTGAGTCCCGTGACCGAACTCCTCCCCGCCGCCGTCCTCTGGGACATGGATGGCACCCTCGTCGATACCGAGCCGTATTGGCTTGCAGCGGAGGCAGAGCTGGTCGCATCCTTCGGTGGTACCTGGACCGCCGAAGACGGGCTCACGCTCGTCGGGTCCGGCCTGTGGCGCGTTGCGGGCATCCTGCAACACCGCGGGGTCGACCTCAGCGAAGACGAGATCGTGAACCGCCTCACCGACAGGGTGATGGAGCAGATCGAAACAGGTGTGTCCTGGCGTCCCGGAGCGCTCGAGCTGCTTGCCGAGTTGCGGGAGGCTGGCATCCCGACCGCCCTGGTCACCATGTCAATCCGACGCATGGCCGAGCATGTCTCCTCATTCATCCCCTTCACCGCCTTCGACCACATCGTCGCCGGTGATTCTGTCACCCACAGCAAGCCGCATCCGGAGCCATACCTGCTCGGAGCAGAGCTTCTCGGTGTCGATGCCGTGCACTGTGTTGCCATCGAGGATTCGACGACCGGACTTGCCTCCGCAGTCGCCGCGGGGGCCGTCGCCATCGGCGTTCCTCTGCACTCTCCTCTCGAACACGGCCGCGGCTACACGATCTGGCCAACGCTGGGCGGTCGGGGAATCTCCGACATCTCCGAACTCCTGCAATCGAATCGAACGGATGCCGCATGACCGCCGTTCGCCGCCAGAGCGGCCCCTTCCGCGCGGGAGACCGTGTGCAGCTCACCGGCCCTAAGGGTCGCCTCAACACCATCACCCTCGAAGCCGGCAAGGTTTTCCATACCCATCGCGGCATGGTCGACCACGACGCACTAATCGGGCTCGCGGATGCCTCGGTCGTCACCGCGACGAACGGCGACGAGTATCTCGCCCTTCGTCCCCTCCTCACGGATTTCGTCATGTCCATGCCGCGCGGCGCCGCCATCATCTATCCGAAGGATGCCGCGCAAATCCTCAGCCTCGGCGACATCTTCCCCGGTGCGACGGTCGTCGAAGCGGGGGTCGGATCGGGCGCTCTCAGCCTCTGGCTGCTCCGCGGCATCGGACCGACCGGATCCCTCACCTCGTTCGAACGGCGCGAGGAATTCGCCGACGTAGCCCGCGGCAACGTCGAATCCTTCCTCGGTGCCGAGCCCGACAACTGGACTGTGACCGTCGGCGATCTCGTCGAATCTCTTCCCAGTGCCGTACAGAACGGCTCGGTCGACCGGGTCGTGCTCGACATGCTCGCCCCCTGGGAATGCCTGGCTGTCGTCGCCGACGCCCTCGCGCCCGGTGGCGTGCTGCTCTGCTACATCGCCACGGTCACCCAGCTCTCGCGGGTCGCCGAGGCCGTGCGCGGAACGGGGCTCTTCACCGATCCGGATTCTTCCGAGACCATGGTGCGCGGCTGGCATGTCGAGGGACTCGCGGTGCGTCCCGACCACCGCATGGTCGCCCACACCGGTTTTCTGCTCACCGCCCGCAGGCTGGCACCCGACACCGTGCTGCCACAGTTGAAGAGGCGACTCTCCAAGAGCGACTACACCGACGAGGATGTCGAGGCCTGGACGCCCGGAGCGCTCGGCGAGCGCTCCGTCACCGACAAGCGACTGCGCAAGACCGCTCGTGCCGCCCAGGCGACCGCCGGCCACGCGAAGGCCGCCACTGATGCGGTTGACCCGGACGAGGCGGATCAACCGCCCGTCGACTCACTCTAGAATTATCTTCGCTCCACGAGCTCGATTGAAATGAGGATTCGTGCGTAAGACCACAGCGCTGATTGCAGCCATCGCCCTTCTCGGCGGCCTGACTGCCTGCTCCGGCGGCACGGCATCCGGCACCGCCGGATGCGATTCGACCGTCCTGCCCGGCAAAGCCTCGGCCGTCGTTACAGCGCCGGGCACACTGGGGTCCGCACCACAGGTGGAATTCCCCACGCCGCTCTACACGAAGACCACCCAGGCCTCGACGATCATCGCTGGCACCGGCGCACCGATCACGTCCGGACAACCCGTCATCCTCGACGTAACAATCCTCAATGGCGCGGATGCAACTCCGCTGCAGAAGACCAGTTACGCTGCGACCGGGGGAAGCCTGATCACGGCGGGAAAGTCAACCTTCCCGGCCATCAGCGTTGGCCTGGAGTGTGCGAAGGTCGGATCTCGAATCGCGATCGTCGGCTCGGCAAGAGACAGCCACGGCGGCGCTGCCGACACGGCCAACGGCATTGGCAAGAACGACTCCTTTATTTATGTCGTGGATGTGAAGGACGCGTTTCTCGCCAAGGCGAACGGTGCCGACCAGATCCCCGTCAACGGCATGCCCGCGGTCGTCCTCACCGCCGACGGCACCCCGGGCATCAGCGTTCCCGACCGCACCGCGCCGAAGACCTCAACGGTCAACGTGTTGAAGAAAGGCTCCGGCGCGAAGGTGAAGACGAACCAGTTCCTGGTGGTTAAATTCACCGCGATCGGCTGGAATTCCAAGATCGTGTTCGACTCAACCTGGACCGATCACCAGGCCTCGGTCCTGCAGGTTGGCACAGCCACCGTCTCGACCGGGTTGAGTAAAGCGCTCATCGGGCAGCGGGTCGGTTCGCAGATTCTCGCGGTCCTTCCTCCTCGGGCGGCAGCCGTCGCCGGTGGTTCCGGCAAGGCTCCCGCCGACGACGCGGCCATCTACGTCGTGGACATCCTCGGCATCGCCGGGTAAGTTACCACCCGACCGGTACGCCGGTTTCATCCGGACACAGGCCGAGTGTCTTCGAAAGTTCATTCCAGACCAGGATTGCCCGTGCCAGCTGAAAGCGTCTCTAGAATTCCCGTCGAGGAGCGGCTGTTCAGTCTCGTTCTCGCACTCCTCGCGACCGAGACCGGCCTCACCAAGAACGAGGTGCTGTCCACGGTGCAGGGATACCGCCAGCGCTACAGTGCGGGCGGCGACAACGCCAACCTCGAGCGCCAGTTCGAACGGGACAAAGACGACATCCGCGACCTCGGAGTGCCGCTTGAGACCGTTGACTCACCCGGCCAGGCCGGCAATAACCAAAACCTGCGCTATCGCATCCCGCGGGGAAGCTACGAGCTGCCGAGCGACATCACTTTCTCCGCGGAAGAGACGACTCTGCTCAACCTCGCCGCCATGGTGTGGCGGGAAGGCTCACTTTCGGGCGAGTCCCGGCGAGCGGTGATCAAGTTGAAGGGACTCGGTTTGGTTGCCGACGAGCCGGTGCTTGGCTACGCACCGCGCATCCGGGTTCGGGATGCCTCATTCGAGCCCCTCCGCGCCGCCCTCGAGCGCAACGCGGTCGTGCGCTTCGCCTACCTCAAGCCCGGCGAGGCCGAGGCTGGAGTGCGCGAAGTCGCGCCGCTCGCGCTCGTTCAACACCAGGGCCGCTGGCACCTGCACGCTCTCGAGCCCGGTACCGAGGTCACGAAGACTTTTCTGCTGCGGCGCATCGTGAGCCAGGTCACGACCACCGGTTCAACGTTTCCGGCGCCGAGTGGAGACCAGACCGCACGGGCCCTCACCGAACTCGATGACGTGTGGGAGGCTCACACCGCCGATGTCGAGGTTGTCACCGACTCCGATGCGTCCACGCGGCTCCTCAAACGTCGAGGCACCGTGCGACTGCCCTCTGGCGCGCTGAGACTGCACTATTCCGACGCCAATATCTTCGCCGACGAGTTGGCTGGCTACGGCCCAGAGGCCCTCGTGCTGTCGCCGCCGGCGTTGCGCGAAGCGGTACGCAGCCGCCTCCTCGGCATCGTCGCGGAACACACGCATCACGACGGCGCCGCAGAAGGGAGTTCCCATGGCTGAGCGACCCTCACCCCTGAAGGCCCAGGACAAGCTCGCCTTCCTGCTCTCACTCGTTCCGTTCCTCATGGAGCACGAGCGAATCAGCGTGCAGGATGCCGCGGATCATTTCGGCGTCACGCCGCAGCAGGTGCGCGACGCCGTCGAGCTCATCGCTGTCTCCGGCATCCCGGGGGAGACCGGGCAGTACCAGCATGGCGACCTGTTTGACCTCGCATGGGACGACTTCGAGGAGAACGACCAGATCGTGCTCACCAACCTCGTGGCGATCGACGATGCCCCACGGTTCTCAGGGCGGGAAGCGGCCGCGCTCATAGCCGGACTGCAATACCTCTCGGCCCTTCCCGAGAATGCTGACCGCACTGCTATCGCCACACTCATGGCCAAGCTCGCACGCGGGGCATCCGGGCCTCCGAGCCAGTTCGCCGTCGGAGGCTCGGAGTCGGACGGCACTCTCGCCCTCATCCGGGAGTCCGTTGCATCCGGACTGCAGCTGGAATTCGACTACGTCAATTCCCGCGGCGAACACGAGCGCCGACGGGTCGACCCGCTGCGCATCGAATCGATGGATGCCGACTGGTACCTTCGCGGCTGGTGTCACCTTCGTGAGGCGGTGCGCACTTTCCGCATCGATCGCATCGGCAATCCCCGGGTCACGACTGCGCCGATTACGACCCATGCCGCGGACGTGCAGCTGTCCGACGCACTATTCGAGGGATCGGAAAACGATCTCGTGGTCACGATCGACGTTGCCCCGGCGGCGGCATCTCTCCTGGCTGACTATCTCACCGACGGCGCACGCAGCACGATCGTGGACGGCCGAACCCGAACCACCCTGCGGGTATCGCACTATCACGGGCTCAAACGGCTGGTCGGAGGACTCCCCGGCATGGTCACGGTCGTAGAACCCGCGGATGCCCGTCAAGCGGTCGCGGAGTGGGCGGCCGCTGGCGCCGCGCAATACGACTCGACCGCACACTCGACCACAGGGGCCGCACACTGATGCCCTGGTGGTCGTGGCTCATCATCTGGACCAGTCTCGTGATTGCCCTCATCGCCGTGCTGGTCGTCGCGGCTTGGCGCCTGTTCCGCAAAGCGGTCGCGGTCTTCAACGAGCTGGGCACACTCGCCGCAAAGGCGGAGCTACTGGATGCCGCTGGGGTGAAGTTTGACGAACAGCAGGCCGACATCGCCATCCTGCAAAAACTGTCCGATGTGCAGGCGAGAAGACGCCGGGTGCGCGAGGCAGCAGCTGCTCGCCGTGATGCGCGGCGCAGCTCCCGGCTCGCCCGCGGTCGCGCCCTCACCAGGTTCGATGCGAATTCTCGCCAGTGGTTCCAAGGCGAATGACAGCCCCGCTGCGGGGATAAGCGGTAAACTTATGTCACTCGGATTTTTCGACTCCTAAGGATCTTGCCCATGCTAAATGGATTCACCGGCTGGCACGCCCTCGTATTGCTGGTCATCGTTGTGCTCCTGTTCGGAGCCACCAAGCTTCCGGGGCTCGCCAAGAGCGTCGGCCAGTCGATGAAGATCTTCAAAAACGAGGTCAAGTCGGATGACAATAAGTCTGGGGGAACGGCGACGCCGCCCGCCGACGGGCCGCAGCTCAATCAGACTTCCGCAGAGGTTCGCGCCCAGACGGATTCGACGAACCCTTCCGCCAAGCCGTAGCGGGCGCTCGTTACCGAAACAATGCCTTCCCGCAAGAAGCGGGGCGCGGGCAGTGAAGGCCGAATGTCCCTCGGCCAGCATCTCATCGAGCTTCGCAAACGCCTGTTCATCTCGGCGATAGCGATTGTCGTCTTCTCCATCGGCGGATTCCTCATCGGTGACTGGGTCCTCAAGGCGATCCGCAAGCCCATCGAGCTCATCGCCAAGACTCACGGCAACACGACGCTCAACTACTCCACCATCGGCGCGGCCTTCGACGTGCACATCCAGATCGCCATCACCGTCGGGGTCATCGCGTCCAGTCCGGTCTGGCTGTACCAGGTCTTCGCGTTCATCGTGCCAGGGCTGACCAAAAAGGAAAAGCGCTACACCTTCGGCTTCTTCTTTTCGGCCGTGCCGCTGTTCTTTGCCGGCTGCGCCGCCGGGTGGTGGGTCTTTCCCCACATCGTCGACGTGCTCAACTCCTTCGTGCCGAGCCAGGATGCCGCCATCACGGAGGCCAAGGACTACCTCGGATTCGTGACAAAGCTCATCCTCGCCGTCGGAATCGCCTTCGTGCTTCCGGTGTTCCTCGTGCTGCTCAACTTTCTCGGCATCATCTCCGGAGTCAGCATCTTCCGCAGCTGGCGCTGGGCGATTCTCGCCATCTTCGTGTTCTGCGCGCTCGCGACGCCGTCGGCGGATGTCGCATCCATGTTCCTGCTGTCGGTGCCGATGATCGTGCTCTACCTGCTCGCGGCGACGATCGCGTGGTGGCGTGACCGCATCCTTGCCAAGCGTGCGGAGAGCCTCGCCGACGATAACAGCGACGCGGCTGCCGCATGACCAGCGGCTCCCGTTCGGGTGATTCCTCAACCGGCGAGCTGAGCCCCGCCGATCGATTCGCGGCATCGCGAGCGCGACGGGACACTCCCCGGGTCGAGATGTTCCGGGGCAACCTGTCTTTTGATCTCGATCCATTCCAGCTCGCGTCGTGCGCGGCGCTCGAACGCGGGGACAGCGTGCTCGTTGCCGCCCCCACCGGCGCTGGCAAAACGATCGTCGCCGAGTTCGCGGTCTTCCTCGCCATGCAGGAGCCGCGTGCGAAGGTGTTCTACACCGCGCCGATGAAGGCTCTGAGTAACCAGAAGTTCCAGGAGTTCGTGGCCGAGTACGGAGCCGACCAGGTGGGTCTGCTCACCGGCGACACGAACATCAACTCCGGCGCCCGCATCGTGGTGATGACCACGGAGGTGCTGCGCAACATGCTCTACGCCGACTCCGATCTGCTGAAGGATCTCTCCTTCGTGGTGATGGACGAGGTGCACTACCTGGCTGACCGCTTTCGCGGCGCCGTCTGGGAGGAGGTCATCATCCACCTCCCGCAGAGCGTTCGACTAGTCTCTCTCAGCGCCACCGTGTCGAACGCCGAGGAATTCGGCGACTGGCTGCAGGCGGTGCGCGGCGAGACCGCGGTGATTGTCTCGGAGGAGCGGCCGGTGCCGCTCGACCAGCACGTGATCATGCGCACCAAGCTCATCGACCTGTTCGCCACGACCACGGTCGGTGCTGGCGATCCGCCCGGTACTCCCACACACAGGGTGAACCCCGAGCTCGTGCAGATGGCGCGCTACGGCGGCCGCACCATCAGCTCGCGCCAGATGCAGGATGTCGGCCGACGGCACTCCCGCGGAGGTCGTCCCGACGATCTCAAGATGGATCGAGCCGGTGTCGTCAAGATGCTCGGCGAACGCAACCTATTGCCGGCCATCTTCTTCATCTTCAGTCGGGTCGGCTGCGACCAGGCGGTCAAGCAGGTGCTTCGGGCCGGCGTGCGACTCACCACGCAGCTCGAGCGCGACGAGATCGCGGATATCGTCGAGGAACGCTGCCGCACCATCCTCGACGAAGACCTGGCCGTTCTCGGCTATTACGAGTGGCTTGACGGCCTGCAACGCGGGGTCGCCGCCCACCACGCCGGAATGCTTCCGGCGTTCAAGGAGGTCGTGGAGGAGCTCTTCCAGAAGAAGCTCGTGAAGGCAGTCTTCGCCACCGAGACCCTGGCTCTCGGCATCAACATGCCTGCGCGCACCGTCGTGCTCGAGAAACTCGAGAAGTTCAACGGCGAGGCTCGCGTGCCGATCACGCCGGGGGAGTACACCCAGCTGACCGGGCGGGCCGGCCGCCGCGGCATCGATGTCGAAGGCCATTCGGTGATCCAGTGGCAGGAGGGTCTCGACCCCCAGGCGGTCGCTTCGCTCGCCTCCCGTCGCACCTATCCTCTCAATTCCAGCTTCTCGCCAACCTACAACATGGCCGTGAACCTCATTGAACAGTTCAGCCGGGAACGCGCCCGCGACATCCTCGAGTCCTCCTTTGCGCAGTTTCAGGCCGATCGCGCCGTCGTCGACCTTGCCCGCAAGGTGCGGTCCCAGGAGGAGTCGCTGCACGGCTACGAAGAGGCGATGAAGTGCCACCTCGGGGATTTTCGCGAGTATTCGGGCATCCGCCGCGAACTCACCGATCTCGAACGCAAGGGATCGATTCGCGCCGACCTGCAGAGTCGCGGGGAGCGCGAGAAGCGCCAGAACCAGCTGGCGGCCCTGCGCAAACGGCTGAAGCAGCATCCCTGCCACACCTGCAATGATCGCGAGTCACACGCCCGCTGGGCGGAGCGCTGGTGGAAGCTGAAGAAGCAGACGGATGAGCTCAGCCGCCAGATCCGCACCCGCACCGGTGCGGTCGCGAGGATCTTCGATCGGGTGACCGACGTGTTGCTCGAGCTCGGATATCTGGTGCGTTCCGAGACCGGCGAGGTGACCGCATCCGTGCACGGGCGCACTCTCCGGCGCATCTACGGAGAGCGTGATCTCCTCGTGGCCGAATGCCTGCGCCGTGGAGTCTGGAACGACCTCGATCCCGCTGGTCTCGCTGCCATGGCCGCCGCCCTGGTCTACGAGCCACGTCGGGATGAGGGCCAGACTTCAGACCGCTATCTTCCGAAGGGCGCCTTCCGTCCGGCCTTCGAGAAGACGACGGACCTCTGGTCGAAGCTCGACGACATCGAACGCGACCACAAGCTGCCCGGGAGCAATCCGCTCTCCACCGGGCTGTCGCTCGCGATGAACCGCTGGGCGCAGGGGGTGTCCCTCGACTCCGTGCTGCTCGAGTCGGAGCTCGCGGCCGGGGACTTCGTGCGCATGACGAAACAGACGATCGACCTTCTCGACCAGCTCTCGGTCGTAGCCGACGGCACCGTCGGACGCACGGCACGCCAGGCGCTTGAATCCATCCGCCGCGGCATCGTGGCGTACTCCTCGGTCGCGTGACTGCGGCAGGGATGCCGATGGCCGCAGTCCTCACACGCTCCCTTTAGGCTTGACGGGTGCGTTCGAGCCTCCCGCCCCGCCAGGGGGCCACCTCCGGATGGCTCTCGCGACCGCTTCCACTCACGGCTGCACTCCTTGTCGCGGCGCTATCCGGCTATGCCAACGCTGCCGCCTTTCCTGCTATCGGATGGTGGCCGCTCATCTTCGTCGGCACGGCGTTGATGCTCTGGTCGCTCCACGGTCGCCGGGCGTGGTCGGCCTTCCTCGTCGGGTTCGTCGGCGGATTCGCGTTCTTCGGCAATCACATTCTGTGGCTCACGGTTTATCTCGGGCCGGTGCCGTGGCTCGCTCTCGCCGGACTCGAATCCGTCTTTTTCGCCCTGGGCTGCGTGCTGATGGCACTGGCCTGGCGCCACGTGCCGCGAGTGTGGTCGGGTGCGGGAGCGCAGCTGGTTGGCCTTCCCGCGGTGCTGGCCGGGCTCTGGGTACTTCGTGAAGCCATCACCAGCGTCTGGCCATACGGCGGCTTCTCCTGGGGACGTCTGGCCTTCTCCCAGTCGGACAGTACCTTCGCACCGCTTGTGGCCTGGCTCGGAATGTCTGGCGTCAGCTTCGTCATCGCCCTGCTCAGCGCCATGCTGCTGCAGGCCGTGCGCACGGCACGCGTGCGCGTAACCACCCGGGGCATGATCGTCACGACCGCGTTCCTCATCGCGGCGCTGTTCCCGGCCTGGCCGGTGCTCGAATCCGGCAGCATTCGTGTCGCCGCGGTGCAGGGCAATTCCAACTCCGGCCTGTTCGCCCAGATCCAGCCGGGCGACAGCCTGGACGATCACCTTCAGGCGACCGTTCCGATTCTTGGAAAAAAGGTCGATGTCATCGTCTGGCCGGAGAACGCGTCCGACATCGATCCGCTCCGCAACGGGCAGGCGGCCAAGACCCTCGACTTCGTCTCCGAGAAAATGGGCGCCCCGCTCGTCACGGGTACCATCACTGAGAATGCACAGGGCCAGAGGTTCAACAGCCTGCTGCTGTGGAAGAACGGCGCGGGTTCGGTCGCCCAGTACAACAAGATCCATCCGGTGCCGTTCGCCGAGTACCTGCCGGATCGCTCCTTCTGGTATCCACTCGCGCCGAGCCTGTTCGATTTGGTACCGCGTGACTACACCTTCGGCACGCGCTCCAATGTCTTTGACATCAACGGTGCGATGGCGGGGCTCGCAATCTGCTTCGACATCGTCGACGACGGGCTGATCCACCAAATGGTCGACGGAGGCGCGGAGTTCATCCTCGCCCCCACCAACAACGCCGACTTTGGACACTCCGACGAGAGCGTGCAGCAGGTGGCCATCGCCCGGCTGCGCGCCATCGAGACCGGTCGGAGCGTCGTCAATGACTCCACCGTCGGAGTGAGCGCCATGTTCGCACCCGACGGCCGGGTGATCGCGAAGCTGCCCACCTTCACCCGGGGTGCGATGGTCGAGACCATTCCGTTGAGCAGCACACTGACCCCGGCGATGTTCGCCGGTCGCCAGATCGAATGGATCGTCGCGGGCTTTGGACTGGCCAGCCTGGCCGTCGGCATGGTGTTGGCGCCGCGTCGCGCGCGGTCGGCTGCTTCCCGCGGTAGGGGTCGCCGTGGCTGAGACCCTCATCATCCTGCCGACCTACAACGAGATCGAGAGCCTCGAGAGAGTGCTGGGCCGCATCCGGCAGTCGGTGCCGCAAGCCGACGTGCTCATCATCGATGATTCGAGCCCGGATGGCACGGGGCGACTTGCCGATCGGCTCGCCGCAACCGACCAGGGGCTCACGGTGCTGCATCGCCCGGCGAAAGACGGCCTCGGACGGGCCTACCTGGCCGGCTTCGCCTACGCCCTCGAACGAAGCTATCACTACGTCGTGGAGATAGACGCCGACGGCTCTCATGACCCGGCGGACCTTTCGGGAATGCTCAGTCTTGCGGCAGCCGGAGCGGACCTGGTGATCGGATCCCGCTGGGTGCGGGGCGGATCGGTGCGCAACTGGCCGTGGATCCGCCAGCTGGTCTCACGCGCCGGCAACGCCTACTCACGGGTGATGCTCCGATCGAGCATCCACGACATCACGGCGGGATTCCGGGTCTACCGCACCCAAACGCTGCGCACGCTGGACCTGTCTGCCGTATCCTCGCAGGGCTATTGCTTCCAGGTGGAGTTGGCATGGCGCCTCGAGCGGGCGGGAAAGCGAGTTGTCGAACACCCGATCGTCTTCACTGAACGCGCGGCTGGCCGCTCAAAGATGCACCTGGGCATCGTCGTTGAAGCGCTGCTGCGGGTGACGCTGTGGGGAATAGCGGGCCGCCGCCGCCCGAAACCTGCTTCGCCCGCATTCCGGGCAGAAAAATAGCCCATTACCGTGGAAACAGTAATGGGCTAGGTTCTGGATCGGTTACGCGCCGACCTTGTGCTGTCCCTTGCGTGCCCGAAGAAAGTCGAGCCGCTCCTGGAGCAGTTCCTCGAGCTCCGCGCGGGTACGACGTTCGAGCAGCATGTCCCAGTGGGTGCGTGGAATTTTGGCGTCGGACGGCTCTGGTTCGACCTGCACTCCGTCTTCGCCAAGAAGGCGACCCTCAAGGCCACTCTTCGGCGACTCCCACACCGTGGGAATTTCCGCGTCAGAGGAAAAGGTGACCTCGAACGTGGAGCCGTCTGCGGCCTGATATGTACTCTTTTTCCGCGGGGAGAAGGTCACGCCTTCTTCACTCTGAAGACTCTGGGATCCGAGTCTCATTCCGCGCAAACTGCGATCCGCCATTATGTGGTCCTCTCTCGCGATGCAATCATCAGTTATAAACCCACAAGCTGGGCATAACCTTTCCATCGCACGGCGATTCCAGCAAACTCACAGGCTACTCGGTACCGGAGTGAGCCGCTCTCACTACTTCGAGAGCAAGATCTGCCCGGTCTGTCACCAACCCGTCGACTCCCAGATCGAGTAGCCGTCTCATGTCCGCAGGCGCGTTGATCGTCCAGACGTGCACCTCAACGCCGGCGGCCTTGAGCCGGCGAACGGTTTGCGGCGAGATCACGCGCACTCCTCGCACTCGCTCGGGCACCTGCACGGCCTGCACGTCACGCAGTAGGCGACGGGCAAGCGGCACCAGGCCGAGCTTCACTGCGAATAGGGCGCCGGCAAAAGGCACGGCTGATGCCGAGGTCGCGACCCCCGGCAACGCGTGCACCGCCCGTAACCGGCGCCCATTGTCGAAAGAAGTGACGAGAACCCGCCGCACCGCCCGTGCCCGGAGGATGGCCTCCACCGCCGGGATCACCACCGCGTCGGATTTGAGGTCGATGTTGAAACGGGCCTCAGGAAAGGCGTCGAGCGCTTCCTCAAGGCTCGGGTAGGTCTGAGCATGCCCGAGATCGACCCTGTTCAGCTCGTCGAAATTAAGCTCGTCGATGCGCGCGACGCGTCCGGCCGTGCGCTCGAGATCCGCATCATGGCTGATGACCGCCACCCCATCGGCCGACGCATGCACGTCGGTCTCGAGGTGAGTGGCACCGATCGCAAGCGCAGAAAGGAAGGCGAGCAGGGTGTTTTCCGGCGCATCCGTCGCCAGGCCGCGATGCGCGAGGATGCGGGGCAGCGGGCCGTCGAAGAACCCCTCGCCGGTGCCGGTCGTGCTTGGTTCGGCCACGTTAACTTCCGCCTCGCCTCCGTCGAACTGTCACGCGCACTGGCTTGTCACGGTTTTGCGGCTGGATACGCGATGACCCGCACAAAAGCAGAGTGCCGGCGTGCGTAAACCGACCGCGCCAGTCGACCGATTTCTTTGTCGGCCAGGATCCTAAACGGCGGGCGGGATGGGTGCGGGCGGGATCGGTGACGGCGGTGTTGGGGGAGTGCTCGCCGCGTGGCTTGGCGTGTTTCCACCGAGGCTTGCACCGAAGCCGGCCGTGATGCTCTTGATCGATTCGGTGAGCTCCGACGGAATGATCCAGAGCTTGTTCGATTCACCCTGGGCGATCTTCGGCAACATCTGCAGGTACTGATATGCGAGCAGCTTGGAGTCCGGGTCTCCATCGTGGATCGCCTTGAACACCGTTTGGATGGCCTCAGCCTCACCCTGGGCGCGCAACACCTGCGCCTTGGCGGAACCCTCCGCCTCGAGGATCGAGGCCTGCCGGGAGCCTTCGGCCTGCAGGATAGCGGCCTGCTTCGTTCCCTCGGCGGTGAGAATCTGCGCGCGACGGTCACGCTCGGCGCGCATCTGCTTCTCCATAGAGTCCTGGATGGAGAGCGGCGGGTCGATGGCCTTCAGTTCGACACGTCCCACCCGCACGCCCCACTTGCCGGTGGCCTCGTCGAGGACGATGCGCAACTGCCCGTTGATGTTGTCGCGGCTGGTGAGGGCTTCCTCGAGATTGAGGCTTCCAACCACGTTTCGCAGTGTTGTCGTGGTGAGCAGCTCGACGGCACCCAGGTAGTTCGCGATCTCGTACGTCGCGGCGCGGGCATCCGTCACCTGGAAGTAGACGACAGTGTCGATCGAGACGACGAGGTTGTCCTCGGTGATCACGGGCTGCGGCGGGAAGGAGACGACCTGCTCGCGCATATCGATCAGCGGTCGCACCCGGTCGATGAACGGCACCAGGATGTTGAGACCCGGCTGAAGGGTCTTGTGATACTTGCCGAGTCGCTCGACGACACCGGCCCGAGCCTGGGGGATGATCTTCACCGCCCGAAACAGGATGGTCAAAACGAAGATCGCGACGATGATGATCACGATCACCAGGATGATCTGGCCGAACAGGTCGGTGGTCACAGTGCTGTCCCTTCTGCGGGGACCACTATCGCGGTCGCCCCTTCGATCGCCGTTACGACGATACGTTCACCGGCATCAACCGGTCGTTCGGCGGTGGACTGCGAGAGGCGCGCCGTCCACGTCTCGCCGTTAGCAAGCTTCACATGACCCTGACCGTCGACGAACGGGGTGGTCACCATGCCGCCGGTGCCGAGAAGAGCTGCGACATTGGTGGGCGTCTGGTCGGCTGCGCGGCCGAGCGTGCGTTTTATCGCGGGCCGGGCGACGAAGAGCAGCAGTAGCGCGAGCACACCGGCGATCAGTATCTGAGCCCAGAACGGCGCACCGAGGAGGTCGGCGACGAGACCGCCGACGCAACCGGCTGCGAGCATCAGGAAGGTGAAGTCGACAGTGAGTACCTCGACGATCACGAAGAGCAGGAGTAGGCCCACCCAAAAGATCCAGGCGTACATCGTGAGAAAATCAACGATCATCCAGCTGCACCCCTTGCGACTCGTGTGCTTAGAAACTAGCACCAGCCCCCGCGAAACCGCCTGATCTTGCTATTCTCGTCACCCGTGGCTAGGTGCCGCGACCGCCCATGAAATCCAGGAGTCTTCCCGTGACAAATCCCCTCACCGCCGGCTCGCTCGATGGGCTCCGAGCCCTGGTTACCGGCTCTTCCCGCGGAATCGGAGCAGAAACGGCGGCCTACCTCGCCGAAGCCGGGGCGAGCGTGGTGATCAACTTCCGCAACAAGGAAGCGCGTGCCATCAAACTCGTCGACAAGATCATCGCGGCCGGCGGATCTGCCATCGCCATCGGTGCGGATCTCACCAACCCGGTTTCGGTAGCCGCCATGTTCGACACGATCGAGAGCGAGTGGGGCGGCCTCGACATCCTCGTGATGAATGCCTCCGGAGGCATGGAATCCGGCATGGCTGAGGACTACGCGATGCAGCTGAACCGCGATGCCCAGGTCACTCTGCTGAACACGGCTCTTCCGCTGCTCGCGCCGGGCTCGCGGGTGGTCTTCGTGACCAGCCACCAGGCACACTTCATCCACTCCACCCCGACCATGCCTGAGTACCTGCCGGTCGCGCTCAGTAAGCGCGCGGGCGAGGACGCCCTGCTCGAAATGATCCCGATCCTGGATGCTGCGAACATCGGCTTCGTCGTGGTCTCCGGCGACATGATCGAGGGAACCATCACGGCTACCCTGCTTGAGCGGGCCAACCCCGGGGCGATCAGCGCCCGCAAGGACTCAGCCGGACGCCTCTATAACGTGGGAGAGTTCGCGGCGGAGATCGCCGCCGCGGCGGTCGAGCCCATCCCCGAGAACCACACTCGCCTGGTGGGCGACGTCAGCGACTTCGGTACCGCCTGAGCGATCCGGTCGCACTGAGGGTCGCGCTAAAGGTCGCGCTGTGGGTGGCGGTGGATAGCATGGGAGGCGATGAAAGCCACCGATCTGCCCCTTCTTTCCAGTGTGTCCCGCCCCACACTCCATCCGGATGGTACGCGTGCCGTCACCGCGGTTTCGCGGCCTGACCTCGTCGCGGATCGCGTGGTCGGCCAGCTGTGGAGTGTGAATCTCGACGGATCCGGCGCCCGCCGGATCTCGCGAGGCGTGAATGACTCGAGTCCGCGGTTCTCGCCGGACGGCACTCTGCTCGCCTTCGTGCGATCGCTCGGGGACGGACCCGGGCAGCTCCACGTCATGGCCGCCGATGGCGGAGAAGCGCTGCAGTTGACCGACCAGAAGCTCGGCATCAGCGGTTGGCGCTGGTCTCCGGACTCCCGCCGGATCGCCTTCACCGCGGCTGTCGCCGACGAGGGGCGCTACGGTACCGTCGTGAATCTGGGCCCGGGCGCCGAGCCGCCGCGCCGCATCAGCACTCTCAAATACCGCTCCAACGGATTCGGTTACACCACCGATCGGCGTCGGCAGGTATTCCTCATCGATGTGCCCCAGATCGATGAGGAACCCCGCTACGCGGCGGCACCCTCTGCGCAGGATCCGACGCCGGAGCCGGTGGTATCCATTCCCGAGCCGCGACGACTCACCGAGGGGGACTTCGACCACGGGGACCTCGCCTTCTCGCCGGACGGCTCGACCCTCGCGGTGGTCTCGGCCCGGCATCCGGATCGGGATCTCGACCTGGCCAACAACGTGTTCGAACTCGACCTCAGGGGTTCCGAAGAGTCAATGCCGGAGGCCGTGCAGGTCACCGGTAACCACCGCCGATACGGAATCTCCCGCATCGAATACGGCCAAGGCGGCACCCTATGGTTCGTCGCGGGAGACCTCGGGGAGCACGGCGTCGACTTCGTTGGCCGGGGCAACCAGCTCTGGGTGCGGGATGCACCGGGCGAGGCGGCCCGATTGCTCACTGACCCGAGCATGGTCGATCTCGACGGCGAACTCACCGTCACCAGTGACGGAGCTCTCGTGCACGCGCTTGCGCGCGGCAGGGTGCAACTGCTCCAAATTGCCGCTGACGGGGCCGTCTCCTGTCTCGTCGACGGCGATCTCGAGGTGCACAGTACCGATTCGCTCGGCGGCGCGATCGTCGTCGGCTATACCGATCCCTCGTCGATGGGCGAGCTCGGCCTGGTCACCGCGGAGGGGCTCCACTCGCTCTCCGATTTTTCCGCTGCACTGCGAGGTGCCGGAGTGACCCCGCTCGAGGAGTTGTCCGTAACCACCCGTGACGGCGCAGAGGTGCACGGCTGGGTGCTCACCCCGATCGACCAGGAGGAACCGCATCCGGTACTGCTGGTGATCCACGGCGGTCCGTTCACCCAGTGGGGTGTCTCGTTCTTCGACGAAGCGCAGGTCTACGTCGACGCGGGCTATGCCGTGGTGATGTGCAACCCCCGCGGTTCGGCCGGCTATGGGGAGGCCCATGGACGTGCCATCCGCCACCGCATGGGAACTGTCGACTTCACCGACGTGATCGACTTCCTCGAGGGCGCCCTCGCGCGGCATCCGATGCTCGATGGCGCGCGCGTCGGCGTGATGGGCGGATCGTACGGCGGCTACCTGACGGCCTGGATCATCGCCAATGACCAGCGCTTCGCCGGGGCGATCGTCGAGCGCGGCTACCTCGACCCCGAGGCCTTCGTCGGCACCTCCGACATCGGCTCGTTCTTTAGCGACGAATACACCGGAACGAATCCACAGCGGATGAGTGAGCAGAGCCCGCAGGCGGTGGTCGGCCAGGTGACCACCCCCACTCTGGTGATCCATTCGGAAGACGACCTGCGCTGCCCGCTCGGCCAGGGCGAGCGGTACTACGCGGCCTTGAAGCGGAACGGGGTCGAGGCCGAGCTGCTCATCTTCCCGGGCGAAAACCACGAGCTGAGCCGCAGTGGGCGTCCGAGGCACCGGCTGCAGCGTTTCGAAGCGGTGCTGGATTGGTGGGCACGCCACCTGCCATCCGCAGCGAACCCAAAAGTGCAGAGGCGGAGACGATAGGTGCAGAATCGACATCGCCTCACTTCTCGGATTCTGCTCTTCGATGAGCGGGATCGCATTTTGTTGTACCTCACTGTCGGATCGGTGCCAGCAGAACAGACGCGGTGGATCACGCCCGGTGGGGGAGTGGAGCCGGGGGAGACCCATGCGGAAGGGGCGCGGCGTGAGCTGTTCGAAGAGACCGGCCTCGACATTCCCGATCTGGGGGAGCCGGTGTGGGGCCAGGATTTCGTGCCGGACTATGCCGGGGGAAACCACGACACGGGCCACGCCGAGTACTACGTGTTGCGCACGACGACTTTCGAACCATCGCGAGAGAATTGGACGGCGGAGGAGCAGTTCGACGTGCTCGAGACGCGCTGGTGGACGATCGACGAACTCGCCAGCACGACTGAACCGTTTCGTCCTCCGGAGCTGATCGACCTCATCCGCGGCCAGCTGCCCTCCCACTGAAAGGCACACCATGACCGAAGACACCGCCGGCCTCATCGCCGAGATCGAAGCCCAGGAAGAGCGTCTCGTCTTCACCCGGTTCAGCAACGCGGATGCCTGGGAGCTGGGATGCCTTCTGGTCGAGCTCGGTACAGAGCGCGATCACCCGATCACCATCGACATCCGCCGGGGCGACCAGCTGCTCTTCCACGCCGCGCTAGCCGGCACGGCGGCGGACAACGACCAGTGGATAGAGCGCAAGGTGCGCACTGTTCGACGGTTCGGCAACAGTTCGTTCCTCGTGGGGTTGCGCCATCGCGCCACCGGCACGCCCTTCGAGGCCCGCGAGTGGAACGACACCTTTCTGTTCGCCGCGCACGGCGGATCGTTTCCCATCAACATCCGTGACTCAGGGCTGATTGGCACCGTGACGGTCTCGGGCCTGGCTCAGCGTGCCGATCACCAGCTCGTTGTCGAGGCGGTCGAACGATTTCTGGGCCTCGGCGAGCAGGAGTAGATCTCCACCGTTATGTCAAGAAACTGACGAGGGCCGCGTCAGCTCTGCAGTAATCCCGGGATCAGTGTCGGCGAGAACGAAACAACGATGCCGATGACCGCGACGACGACAACGAGTGCGCCCATGAGAATGAGGATCGCGATACCGGCGTACAGGACCAGCGAGAAGAACGATGACATGCCTCAAGTATCCCTGATCCGGCCGGTGCAGCGGGCTCGGTGGCCGCTTCTGCTAATCGCTGATAATGTTCATTATGTCAACAACTACCAGCTTTTGAGCAAATTCTGCTCCCGCCCTCGAATACTGCAAGCAATGCAAGTGGCCGCGGATGTTTCACTAGCCACGATGGGCATTTTGCCCATCACACCTGTGGGTGCGGCGTCTGGGCCGTCAAGATCCTCCGGTAGGCCTGTCGCCAGCGTCAGGCGTGCACGTCACCGCGTCATTCGCCATCGTCGGTTCCCTTCGCCTCGAACTCACGCTCCACACCGCCGATTTTGACATTTCACTCGGTGAGTGTGTCGTTCACCTGCGTGATGGGTTCACTGTGTCGGGAGTATTCATGTCGACCGTCTCGATGCGGTGGCGCACGGAGCGATACTGGCGTACATTTCGAAAAAACACCGCCTAAACAATCACAAAAGCTAAGTGAGTTGCTACTGTAAATCGCGGTATACCTTTCTGTACACCCACAGCCTGCTTAACGGATTGAGAATTATGACCAAGTCAATGAGGCGCATTTCGGTATCCCTGTTCGTCAGCCTCGGCCTGGTGGTGGCGGTGAGTCTGACCGCGGTTCCTGGCTCGCCTTCGGCGCATGCCGCTGAGTCTCCAGTCGGTCTGGGCAACGCGGGGAGCTTTGCCGTTCTCGGCGCCGAAACGGTGACGAACACCGGACCCACGACGGTCAGCGGTGACCTCGGAGTCAACGCCGGCTCGGCGGTGACCGGTTTCCCGCCAGGGATCGTAAGCAATGGAGCGATCCATGCTGCAGACACGCTGTCTGGTTTGGCCCAGAAGGATTTGGTTACGGCGTACAACGATGCGGCCGGGCGGACGCCCACGAAGACCGGGCTCGTTGCTCTCGACGGACTAACCCTGGCTCCGGGGGTCTACTCGGGGGGAGCGCTTTCCCTTGGGGGAACTTTGACCCTGAACGGAGGCGCGAACGACGTGTTCATCTTCCAGGCCAAAAGCACGTTGATTACCGGTTCGGGCAGTAAAGTTCTGCTCACCGGCGGCGCCACCGAGTGCAACGTCTTTTGGCAGGTCGCCAGTTCGGCCACCATAGACACTAATTCGGCGTTCGTCGGGACGGTGATGGCATTGACCTCTGTGACGGCGAAAACGGGTGCAACAGTGAGCGGTCGACTTCTGGCTCGCACCGGTGGAGTCACCTTGGACAACAACAAAATTATCCGGCCGACGTCCTGCGCCGCATCGGGCATTGCAACGCCGGCCACTCCGGTGCCCGGCCGCGCTAAATTCACCGGATAGCCACCATTTCCTCGCCGCATAAGCGCGGGGACGCCCCAGCCCACGCTCTTCTCAGGCGAGGAGAACACAAATATGCTCAGTGCTCGCCCGGCATCGATCCTGATCGCTGCGATAGTCGCTTCGCTGTTTCTTTCGGGATGTGGGCCAGTCGGTCAGGACGCTGTCACTGCCGCAACACCCGCGTCCCCGTCGCAGCCAAGCAAGACAGCGGTCGCCGTGCCTGTGCCTTCAGTTGTCGCGCCCATGCCTGCAATTGGCACCGCAGCAACTGCGATTAGTCCCCGCACCTCCGTGTACCTCAAACCCGGCGGCGCGATAAAGTTATCGCTGGTTAGCCCCCGTCCATCCGGCGCACCGTTGACCTTCCTCGTCGTCCAGTCGATCGACGGATGGCTCGAGGTGAACCTTCCCGATCGGCCCAACGGCAGCAGGGGTTGGATCGACGCATCGGCGGTGAGCCTCCACAGCCTCGAATACGACCTTCGTGTCTCCACGGAACAGAACACGCTGACGCTGTACCGCAATAACAAGCTCGAGAAAACGTACTCGGTGGCGACGGGTACTGGAGGTACACCGTCGCCTCGCGGATCCTTCTACCTGACCGAACTGCTCGCGCCAACCAACGCCGGTTACGGTCCGTACGCCTTCGGACTTTCCGCCTATTCCGAGGTTCTCACAAGCTTCGGCGGGGGGCCGGGTCAAATTGGTCTCCATGGAACGGAGGATGCGGCGAGCATCGGGAAGTCCGCCAGTCACGGTTGCATCCGCATGTCGAATGCAGACATCACAGCCCTCGCGACCGAGTTGCCGCTCGGAACCCCGATCACGATCGAGTAATCGGCGACTGGCACTCGCTGGTGGATCATAGTTCGGCCCCAGGCGGGCGACCGTCAGCCGGTGAGCTCCCCCGGCGCGAGACCGAGCTCCGATTGGATCGTGCTCACGACCAACTCGACAACAACGCTGTAGTCGATCAGTGCTCGTGTGGCGGCTTGGATGCTCAGGCCGTCGATGAGCGCCATGATCCGGAGCGCCGTCGAGGCCGCATCGGGGGTAATGAAATGACCCGATTCGATTCCCCGCGTGATCAACAACGCAAGTTGCGCGGTATCCGCCTCCATCTGCCTCACCACTTCCATCAGCAGGGCTGGGCGGCGGCGTGAGGCCTGCCAGGCGTCGAGCCACAACAGGCTCACGGGGTCGCGATCGGGCTGCAGGAATGCGGCCAGCAGGCGATTAAGCTCATCAACTGGTCCAGTACCCGGTGAGACCGCGCCAAACACCACGGTGCGCTCTGCCTCAGCCGCGTGGCCGAAAGCCGCCGCGACCAGGTCATCCACAGAACCGAAGTAATGGTTGATCAACCCGGGCACCACCCCGAGTTCCTCGGCGATCCGTTTCGCGGTGACGCGCTCCAGCCCCTCCCCTATGGCGACCCGGCTCGCGGCCGTGACGATCTCGTGCCGGCGTTCGGCAGGATCCATTCGGCGAGACCGTGAGCCGACTATTGACATCGCAATTCCCGTGAGATTGACTGGCACCATC
>JANYEI010000262.1 GCA_025363205.1 Frigoribacterium sp. | reverse complement strand
TGAGTTCAGTGCCCGCCTCACCGCGCTGCCCGGTATTGGGCCGTGGACGGCCGGGTATCTTGCGATGCGTGTGCTCGGCAATCCCGACGTGCTGCTCGCGAGCGATCTCGTCATGCTGGCCAGTGCTTCTCGTCTCGGCCTGCCGTCGACGGCACGATCCCTCGCCGCCCACGGTGCCCGGTGGGCACCGTGGCGCAGCTACGCCGGCCTGCATTTGTGGAGCGCTGCGGGGCGTTAGCGCATGCGTCGACCCGACGACCTCGCAATCAGCAGAATTCCGCCGACCGTTATTCGGTGTCGGTCTCCGGCAGCGGAATCACGCTGATCACGCCCGTCAACGGCACCAGGCCGCTGAGTCGCCCGGGCGAGAGCACGTGGGCCACCTGCTCGGCCGACATGAGTCCTGCTGACACCACGAGCTCGGCGATCGAGGCGTTCGTGGTGAGGGCAGTGTGGGCAAGAGAGGCGGATGCCGAGTAGCCGATGTAGGGAGTGAGGGCTGTGACAACCCCTACCGATGACTCAACCTGGGCCGCGAGCCGCGAGATGTTCGCGCTGATGCCATCGACGCAGTTCACCCGAAGGGTGTAGCAGGCGTTCGTCATCCAGGCCAGGGATTGCAGAATGCTGTGCGCGATCACGGGCTCGAAGGCGTTGAGCTGCAACTGGCCTCCCTCCGCGGCCGCGGTGACGGTGGCATCCGCCCCGATCACGCTGAAGGCCACCTGGTTCACCACCTCCGGGATCACCGGGTTGACCTTGCCTGGCATGATCGACGATCCGGCCTGGCGCGGCGGGAGGTTAATCTCGCCGAAACCGGCCTGCGGGCCACTCGAGAGCAGCCGGAGATCGTTACAGATCTTCGATAGTTTCACCGCTGCGCGCTTCAGCGTGCCGCTCAGAGTCATGAAGATGCCGGCGTCCGATGTCGCCTCGATGAGGTCCGCAGCTGTCTCCATGGGAATTCCCGTGACCTGCACGAGATGACGGCAGACGGCTTCGGCATAGCGCGGATCGGCGGTGATCCCCGTGCCGATGGCGGTGGCGCCCATGTTGATCTCCATGAGCCACGGGATGGTCTCACCCAGACGGTCGCAATCTTCGGCGAGGGTGTGGGCAAAACCGGTGAACTCCTGGCCGAGCGTCATCGGCACCGCATCCTGCATCTGCGTGCGCCCCACCTTCAGCACGCCGGCGAACTCGACCCCCTTGCGGGCGAACGCCTGGCCGAGAAGTCGGTGCTCCTCGAGCAGCCGCTTCACGCCGAAGACCATTGCGAGCTTGATCGCAGTCGGATAAACGTCATTGGTTGACTGGCTGCGGTTGATGTCATCGATCGGGTGGAAGTGAGAGTAGTCGCCGAATTCGTAGCCGAGGATCTCGAGACCGCGGTTGGCGATCACTTCGTTGGTGTTCATGTTGGTCGAGGTACCCGCGCCACCCTGGATGACGCCGACCGCGAATTCCTCATGGAGGGCGCCTCCCACGATCTCCTCACAGACACGGTCGATGAGGTCGGCCTTGTCGGGATCGAGCACGCCGAGTTCCTTATTGGCACGCGCGGCAGCCTGCTTAACGTGGGCGAGCGCACGGATGAGATCCCGATAGACAGAAATGGGTCGGCGGGTGATCGGGAAGTTCTCGAGCGCCCGTGCCGTGTGGATGCCCCAGTAGGCATCAGCCGGAATCTCCATGCTCCCGAGAGAATCACTCTCGATCCGAGTGCGGATGCGGATCCCATCCGCACCGACCATCCCGGGAATAGCCGGCAAATCTGCTACGGAGTCGTCTGGCCGTGTTCTCTCCGCACCCTGCTCGACAAATTGATTGCTCAACACATTCCCTGCGTTCACTGTGGCTCCATTGCCTCGTGGGTTATCACTGCGTCTCTGTCAGACGCAATCCGCGCCCCAGCACCGCGCTGGTGTCGCGCCGACGGCTCGTTTGTGGCTCACCGACGAGCCAAGTTTAGCGAGTGAACACTCGCGTCGATCCTTCACGCTTGCCATGCCTGTATGGTGCCCACTCCGGGTGCTGCGCTCGACCGAAGGCGTCGAACTGCGCCCACAACTGCGCCCACAACTGGGGCCAGCCCCGTGGCGGAAACGCCCGGTCGCTCTGTCATCCGAACGCTATGTTGGGCACACCCGAATATTTAGCGTGACCCTGGAGTGCTCAACTGTGGGCACTCCCAGTGATCTGGCCATGGAAGCCGACTGCGGGAGGGCAGATGTTCGAGGACGATGTGACAGTGCCAGCGGGCTGGTACCCAGACCCCATGGGTCTACCCCAGTTGCGTTGGTGGAATAATCACGCCTGGACCGAGCTCACCACTGAGGCCCGTCCGCCTCTGGTGATGCAGACCCCCACCCGTCTCGCCTACGCCGACGACGAACTGCCGACGCGGCGCCAGCAGCGTGAGCAGCGAGAACGTAATGAGCAGTACTCGACTCTTGCCACCGACGAAGACGAGGCGCGGGATGCTGCGGCCGCCTATGCTCCCCTCACCGTCACCCTTCGCGAGATCGACGCACCAGCCTCCGCTCTTGCGGATCAGCTGCCGGTCCACGAGCCCGGTGGCGCCAGTGATCCGGCACGATCGCTCCTCGATCGCAGCGCGGACGGTTTCGTGGGAGAGTTCGACGGCCTCGACAACTTCGACGATGATGCCGTGGACGCTGGCGACCGCGATTTCGACAGCGTTCGTCTCGACAGCGCTCATCTCGACAGCGCTCATCTCGGCAGCGCCAATCTCGACACGATCGACTACGACCGGGTGGCTGCGGAAGCGGGGCAACCCGAGAGCTCCCTGCCGCGACCTGCCTTCGTGCCCACCGTTGGATCGGTGCTGGGTTCGCCAGTGACATCCGCCCCCGGTGCCGAGGCCATTGCCGCGGTTCACAATCCCGACTATTCCCCCTCCAGCGACTCCCTGTTTCAACCGCGATCGGCGACTTCGACTGTTGCGGGCTCGGGCGCTCGAAACCTCGGGCGAGAATCCGATCCGCATACCGAGGACGCGCCGCTTCCGCGGCTCCGATCACTGCCCCGCCTGCCGATCTACACCGCCCCGGTCTGGCTCATCGCCCTCGTACCGCTTCTGCTCCTCGTGCTGAGTCTGCTGCTGCTCCTTGGCTTCGGCTCGAGTCTCAACATGTGGGTCACCCTTGGCATCGCGCTCACCTCCTATGTCGTCGTCGTCATGCTCGCCATTGCCGATCGGGCGACTCTCGGCCGCGCAGGCTACGAGCACCGCGCCAGTTGGGCATGGGCGTTGTTGACCGCGCCGGTCTATCTCCTAGCCCGCTCGATGAGCCTCGCAAAGGTGGGTCCGCTGGGATTCGCCCCGGTTCTCGTGTGGGCGGCGCTCGCAATCCTGCAGGCCGGTTCGGTGCTCGTGGTGCCCGGGTTGATCATCGCCGCGTTGCCCAACGTCTTCACGATGCAGGCCGAACAGTCGATCGCCTCCGACGCGTCCATCATCGGGGCGGATATCTCGGTCAACTGTTCCAAAAAAGTCCCGGTGATCATTGGCCAGACCTTCTCCTGCGCGGCGACGAGTTCCCATAATGACCCGTTCAACATCACCGTCTCTCTGCAGCGCACGAACGGCTGGATCAACTGGCACGTTGACGACTGGGGCATCTACACCCTCTCCCGCTGAGGGCAATTTCTTGCTTCGGGCACTCGGTCTGAGGCCTAGAGTGAAACGATGCCCACTTTCTCGGACAGGCCTCTTTCCGCTGCCGAGCGCGCCCGGCTCACCCGCCGGCCGAGCGACCGGTCAATCACGACGACACTCGCCCTCACCGGGTTGATCGCCGCGTTCATGCAGACTCTCGTGACGCCGATCATCCCGCGACTGCCTGATTTCCTCAACACGACCCCGGCAGACGCCACCTGGGTTCTCACGTCCACCTTGCTGGCTGCGGCGATCTCGACCCCTATCAGTGGCCGTCTCGGTGACATGTACGGCAAGCGTCGCGTTGTGCTCGTGCTTCTGCTGCTGATGGCCGGTGGATCCATCATCTCGGCGCTCTCCAATACCCTCATCCCGATGATCGTTGGCCGGGTATTCCAAGGGGTGGGGCTCGGCGTGATCGCGCTGGGCATCAGCATCCTGAGAGATGTGATCCACCCGAAGAATCTCGGCGGTGCGGTCGCGCTGGTCAGTGCGACCCTCGGAGTCGGTGGTGCGATCGGACTTCCGGTCGCGGCTCTTATCGCGCAGAACCTCGACTATCACTACCTTTTCTGGCTGGCCACCGCCCTTGCGATCGTCGCCGTGATACTGGTGGCCACCATCATTCCGGTTTCGACACTCCGGGTCGGCGGCCATTTCGACTTCGTCGGTGCCGTCGGCTTCGCGATCGGACTCATCGGCATCCTGCTCGCCATCTCGAAGGGCAGCGAGTGGGGCTGGACGAGCCCGACTACGCTCGGCCTGCTGGTCGGCGGCATCGCGGTGCTTGTTGCCTGGGCATTCATCGAGCTCCGCACCACCGACGCGCTCGTCGATCTGCGGGTTGCATTCCGACGACCTGTGCTGCTCACGAATCTCGCGTCAATTTCGGTGGGCTTTGCATTCTTCATTACGACGGCAGCTCTTCCGGTGCTGCTCGAGGCTCCCCCGACGACCGGGGTGGGTCTCGGCCAGACCCTTATCATTTCCAGCCTCTGTCTGATGCCGCTCGGGCTGGTCATGTTCGTGACGTCGCCGGTCGCTGCGCGCCTGTCGAATGTACGGGGGCCTCGCACCAGCCTCATTCTGGGCGGCCTGATCATCACCCTCGCCTTCGCCATTGCCGTTTGGCTGCATAGCGCTCTCTGGCACATCATCCTGGTGTCCACCATTGTGGGATTCGGTGTCGGCTTCGCCTACGCCGCGATGCCGACCCTCATCATGCGAGTGGTTCCGCCCACCGAGACTGCCGCGGCCAACGGGCTCAACTCGGTGATGCGCACCCTCGGTTCCACCGCTGCAGCCACGCTCGTCGGACTCATCATCTCCTCCCACCTGGTTGTTTCCGGAAGCGAGGCGATCCCCACGACCGAGGCGTTCCGCATCATCTTCGCGATGGGTAGCGGCGTGGCCCTTGTCGGGGTGATCGTCGCCGTCTTCATCCCCCGCAAACGCTATGAATACGGCACAACCACCAGCATGCCGATCAACCTTCCGGAACGTTAGTCGGCCGAGTGGATGCGCGCGACAAGGCCACAGACCGGTCAGTCGACAGTGAGCACCAGTCGGAGCAGGGCAGCGGCATACGCATCGGCGGGTTCGAGGGCTTCCCACGTCGAGCGCTCGCCGTTCAGCATCAGGCCGACGACGTAGCCACTGGACGACCGAGTCAGCGAATCAAAAACGCCGCCGAGCAGCTGGCGCAACTGGTCCTCTCGCGGCAGCCAGAGGGCATCCTCGATTGCCACGGAGTCGAGCGCCCACTCCGTGGTGCCATTGAACCCGAGAATCGTGCCGGTGTCGAACTCATGGGATTCGATGGTCATGTCGCTGACGACGAAGACGTCGCCCTCGAAGCCCTCTCGCGTGATGACAAACGAATCGCCCGACGATGGGCGCCAGCGGACTCCAGCGGACCGAAGTTCCAAAGCGAGGGGCACAGAAAGCATTTGGCCATTATGGGCCACCGAGTTGGGCCACCGAGATGAGTGACATCGGCTGCCGTCAGAGCGGCCGGCGAAATCCAGGCCAGGGGGGTGACAACTTCATGTCTGCGAGAGGCGAATATCGGGAGTACCCCCGTATCCCGACTCCAACTCTCGCGAAGTCGCCACCACCCGGGTGTCCCCTGTAGTGCTATTGAAAAGATTATGGGCTGATGAGACGCGTGTCTGCCCCCAGAGTGGGGCTCCCCCAAAAGGGGAATGCAGCCGACTGAAGCGCAGAGTGTCAAGGGCTGTTTTGGCTCAGCCTCGCTGCGTAGGGTAAGGGGTGTCCTATTGACGGCGCTGAGCGCCCCCACGCTAGAGGTGCCCGTGACCGGCGTTCCCGACTATCTCGAAACCTGGATGACCCGGCAACGCTGGTATGCCGGTAAGTCGCGCGCGCCAAAGCTCGAAGTCATCGGCGGGTTCGGACTTGCCGACCCGCACGGTGCTGCGATCATCCGCGTCTACCTGGTGCTGGATCATGCCAAGCATCCCGTGCTTTACCAGGTGCCGCTCACCGAGCGGAGCGAACCGCTTGAGGGCGGGGAGGGTGCGCTCGTCGCCTCTTTCGAGGTCGAGACCGGATACCGTTTCATCTACGACGGCCCACACGACCCCGCCTTCGCGGAAGCACTGCTTCGGCTTATGCTGGATGACGGCGAGGCTCACGAGACGGACGGACCGGCGGCCGCCAACAGTGGCGGCCCGCTCGTCGCACGCGGGCACCACGCCGCCGGCAAGGATCTCGTGCAGTATGTCTCATCGCGCGTGCTGTCCGGGGAGCAATCCAACTCCTCGATCATTTTCGACACCGCGACTGCCGATGGCACAGCGTCGACTCCGATCATCTGCAAGGTCTTCCGGGCCCTTCATCACGGTGACAATCCTGATGTGACGCTCACCGAAGCGCTTGGCGCTGCCGGGAGCACCGTCGCACCCCGATCGATCGGACACGTGACGGGGCTCTGGACAGATAGCGGGATGCCCGACGGAATCGCCAGCGGACACCTCGCCTTCGCTCAGGAATTCCTGCCGGGGGTCGAAGACGCCTGGCGCGTTGCGGTGCGGGCGGCGGAAGTGGCAGAAGACTTCACCGAGCGGGCCAGGGCTCTCGGCGTGACCACCGCCGAGATGCACGAGACCCTGCACTCCGCGCTGCCGTCCCGTGCCACGACGCCATCAGACATCGCCAAAACGATCGAGAGCATGCGCTATCGCTTCGAGTTGGCCACCGCCGAAGTACCGGACCTCGCCGGGTATCGCCCGGCTCTCGAGCGCATCTACCAGGAGTCCGCCGCGAGCCCGTGGCCGGCCCTCCAGAGGATTCACGGTGACTTTCACCTCGGCCAGGTTCTCGCCGTACCGGAGCGGGGCTGGGTCGTGCTCGATTTCGAAGGCGAACCGATGCGGCCGATGAGCGAACGCTCGCTTCCCGATATGCCGCTGCGGGATGTCGCTGGCATGCTTCGGTCATTCGACTACGTCGCCGGATCCTTCGCGCTTGCCAATCCCGGGGAATCGGCCGCTGCCTGGGCTTCCGCGTGCCGACGGGCTTTTGTGGACGGCTACATCGAGCGTTCCGGGCACGACCTTCGCGAGCATCGAGCTGTACTTGACGCCTTCGAGATCGATAAGGCGCTCTACGAGGCAGTCTACGAAGCCCGCAACCGACCGGGATGGCTGGCCATCCCGGTCGCCGCCATCACGCGACTCATCGAGCGATCGACGTCAGCGTAACGACGTCAGCGTAACGACGGTCACTCCGCGTCGATCGCGTCGTACAAAAGCGCCATCAGCGCGTTGAGTTGCACGCTCGACTCGCCCGCGATGTCGGAGTCTTCGCCATCGAGGGCTCGCGCGGCCAAGCCGGCTTTGCTATCGATGAGTTCCGCGATCTTCGCGTCGATGGTCTGTGCGGCGATAATGCGCCACGCTGTCACCGGCTCGGCCTGCCCGATGCGATGCACACGATCGATCGCCTGGGTCTGCTCGGCGCTGGTCCAGCTGAGCTCGGCGAGCACCACGTTCGACGCAGCCTGAAGGTTGAGCCCGACACCGGCTGCCGTGAGTGAGGCCACCACCACCGAAACATCCGGATCGTTGGTGAAGGCATCCACCTGCTTCTGGCGGAATGCGGCCGTCTGGTCGCCGCGAATCGAGACTGTCTTGAGCCCACGCTTGGCCAGCGTCTCCTCGGCGATGTCCATCACGTCGATATGCTTCGCGAAGAATACGACCTTGCCAACCGATCGGGCCAGCTGAGCGGTATAGTCCGCCGCGAGCACGGCCTTCGCCTGTCCAATCTTGCGCACCATCGTGAAGACGTTTTCGCCGGTCTTGGCTGCCTTGGATTCCTCGAGCTCGGCCTTTGCGACCATCCGCACCAGCTCGGGATGCGGGATGTCCGCGCTCTCGGAGCGAGCATTGAGGAGTGCCCGGTAGCGAGACAGCAATCGGCGCCCCAGCTCCCGTTCGGCCTGGCGAATCGACCGCCCGAGGTCGTCATCGAGCTCCACCGGCAGGTCAGCAATGCGCTTGGCGGGCAGATCTGCTGCCACATCGATCTTCTTGCGGCGCACGATACCCATGTCGATCACGGTCTGGCGCGCTTCGGCGAAGAATCCGAAGTCGGCCGGGGTTAGGCCGTTCTCCTCCAGCTCCTGCATGAGCTTCGCGGTCGGTTTCTCCCCGTCGATCCAGCCAAGGAACTGCCAGATCGCACGGAAGTCCTCGATCGTGTTGATGAGGGGGGTACCCGTGAGCGCGATCATGAGCGCTCGCGGCGAACGAGCTCGAATGCTTTTCGCGAGAGCGAGCACATTCTTCGACCGCTGCGATTCGCGGTTTTTGATGAAGTGCGCCTCGTCGACCACCATGCCCTTGAAACCGAGGGTCCCGAGCCAGCCCATGTGACGGTCCAACACGTCGTAGTTCACGATCACGACATCGGCAAAGGCATCGAGGTTCTCCCCCGACCCGTGGATGACGGTAGCCGAGCGCTGCGGAGTCCAGAGCTCCACTTCCCGCGCCCAGTTCATCTTCACGACATTCGGCACCACGACGAGCAGCGGATAGGAACTCGAGACCTGCGCGGCCAACAGCGCCTGCGCGGTCTTACCGAGTCCGGGTTCGTCGGCGAGGAGATAACTGCGGTGACCCTCCCGGGCGCTCGCGATGAACTCGGCCTGATGGTGAAAGAGCTCGAGGCCGACCGGCACCCGGAGATCGGCAGTGCTCGGTTCCGGCAGGTCCATGCTGGCGACCTGTCCGCCGGAACCGTACTCGAACGCGCGAAAGAGCGGCTCGAGAAGTTCCCAGTTGGCCAGGCGATGGGTTGCGGGGGCGACCTTCACCGTTTGGCTGAAGTCGGGAGCGAGAAAGGGATTGGAGAGCTGACGGGCGATCACCGATTGCGGCACGACCTGGCGCTCCGCTATCGCCGCGACGGGATCGGGTTCCTTCACGATGATCAGTTCGTCGGGCGAGAGCTCGGTACCCGCGGCAATGAGCATGTCCCGGCGGAGGGTGCGCGCAGCATCAGTGACAGCGGTCTCTTCGGCGAGTAGCTGGATGAGAGAGGTATCGCGCGCGGCGGTCTTCGCGAGGATTGTTGCCACTCCATCGAGCCGTTTGAGTACCTCGACGCGCTCGGCATCCGTCACGTCCCGATCGGCCTTGGCGCGAGCGCGCTCCTCGCGCATCAGAAGCGCGATCACCTGGAATTTAGTGCGATTAGACGGGCCGACCTTGCCACGCTCAGCGGCACCCTCGACCTCGCGCACGGCGCGCGCAAGCACGGGAATAACGCCGACGTCATCCGTACCGCGTGACCGCCGCTGCTGTGCCTTCTGCTGCGGTGACCTCTGCTTCGCCGCCTTCCTGGACGACGACCTCCGCTGCGGCGTCTTCCCGGCGCCCGATTGACCCTGCGCCGAATTCCCCTGCGCCGAATTCCCTTGGGCCCCCTGGTGGTGAGCGGACTGTCCCTGGCCGGACCGAGCCATACTTCTCCTGCGTCTCAGAGCACCGTCTGCGCAACGACCAGTTGCCCTCGAATGAGGTGTCCCTCGAGATGAGGGACCGGTTTGGCCGCACGAGAAAGTGCCGGTGGTGACCGAGTAATCCCGAACGGAGCTGCCCCGAGTGCAGTACGCAGTCGGACCGGCAAACAGTCGGACCCATGGTGAGTCAGACAGCAGTGAGTCGACATCCCGATGCCGAGAATTCTCAAGTAACGGAGTCGAGGCCACACGCGGGATTAGCGGGTGCTCTTCTCAGCTTAGGGTGTCGCGGCCAAATTCTGTGCACGGGTCTGCCCCGATCTGGGGTAGGGATCGCCGCAGTTTGTTCACCAACCGGCCAGCTTGGGGTGATGGGATTGGGGCATGTCCGGTTACACGGCCCAATATCCACGGCCCGACCACTTCATCGTTCACCTGAGTGATACCCATTTCGTCGCCGGGGGCGCTGGGCTCTATGGCGGATCCGTCGACAGCGAGACCCACCTGCGCCAGCTGTTCTCCGAACTCGATGTCTCCGGGGCGCGTCCCGAGGCGATCATCATCACCGGTGACCTCGCGGATGCCGGCGACCCGATCGCCTACGAAGAACTGAAGGCGATCGTCGAGCCGGCCGCGCTCCGGTATGGTGCAAAGGTCATCTGGGTGATGGGCAACCATGACGACCGCGGGGCGTTCCGCGCCACCCTGCTCGGTCAGCATCCGTCCACTGCTCCCGTCGACCGGGTGCACTGGGTCGGCGGACTTCGGGTCATCGCCCTCGACTCGACAGTCCCTGGTCACCACTACGGCGAGGTCACCGGCGCCCAGCTCGACTGGCTCGCAGAGGAGCTTGCCTCCCCCGCCCCGCATGGCACTATCCTCGCGATGCACCACCCGCCCATTCCGAGCGTTCTCGATCTCGCGGTGCTCGTGGAGCTTCGCGACCAGGCCAGCCTTGCCGAGGTCTTGCATGGGTCCGATGTGCGCAGCATCATCGCCGGTCACCTGCACTACTCCACTAACTCGACCTTCGCCGGCATCCCGGTGTCTGTCGCTTCCGCCACCTGCTACACCCAGGATCTCAACGTTCCGGTCGGTGGCACGCGTGGGCGCGACGGCGCCCAAGCGTTCAACCTGGTGCACGTGTACGAGAACACCGTGCTGCACTCCGTGGTACCCCTGGGCCAGGATGCGGCGGTCTCGTATGTGAGCGCCAGCGAGACGGCCCTCATCCTTGCCAGGAACGGCGTAGAAATTCCGGTGAGTGGCACCCTGCCGCCCACGCCGGAAGTGACGATCACCGACGAGGAACTACACCCGCCGACCCGCGAGCTCGCCATCGTCTGAGACGATGAAGCAGCCCGCTGTTGCCCCTCGGCAACTGTCCCTCGGCAGCGGGGTCCCTCAGGCGCCCGCGACGGGGCCATCGAGGTCGAGTGCCCCCGGCACTTCCTCCTCGACCGGCCGCTCCCACGGGGCGGCTATCGGGAAGTACGAGTCGAGAAATGACCGCACGGCTGCGGCTCGTTCTTCAGCCGTCAACTCGGGAAAGCTGCCGTCATTGAGGCAGAACATGTCGATGTTGCGGCGCTTGAGGAGAGTCGTCATCTCGGCGAGGCCAGACCGCATCGTCGTGTCAACGTACATGACCGTCGCATCCGTCTGGGCGACGGCTCGGCCGGTGACCCACGCGTAATAGTGGTAGAGCGAATTGGTGACCGAGATGTCGGTCGCCGAGCGGAACGTGCTCGCTGCAGTGCGGCGAAAATCCTCCGGGAACTCGGCCTCCAACTGCTGCATGACCGACTTGCGCAGCGGAGTTGGTGTGTGTTCGAGGTGCCGGGTGATTGTGCGCCCGAACCGTTCCTGGATGAGCCGGCGGTTCACCCTCGCAGCGTTCTCGAATCCGCTGCGGGCCAGGTTGGACTCCCCCATGCCGATGCGCGTGGTCGCCTCGATGAATTTGGTGACGCCGCCGGGCGAGAAGAACATGTCAGGCGAGACCGAACGACCGAAGAACATGTCGTCGTTGGAATAGAGAAAATGCTCGCTCAGACCGGGGATGTTGTGCAGCTGGCTCTCCACCGCCTGTGAGTTGTGGGTGGGAAGTACGGAGGGGTCCGCGAAGAACTCCTCGCTCGGCACCACCGTGACCCGCGGATGCTCGGCAAGCCACTCCGGACGCGGCGAATCCGTCACTATGTAGATGTTGCGCACCCAGGGGGCAAAGAGATAAACCGAGCGAAGGGCGTACTTCAACTCGTCGAGCTGACGAAAGCGGGCATGGGAGTCGTCCCCCTCGCCGACGACGTAGGACTTCATACGACGGGCGCGGGCGCGCTGCCACTCGATCGCGGCGCCGTCCACCCAGGAGAAGACGAGGTCGATATCGAAGTCAACGTCCTTCGCCTGGGGAGCGAACATCCCCTCGAGTGTCGGCCATTCCTGGCCGTAGAGTTCGACCGTGGCTCTCACGGCCTCCTCACGGGGAAGGGTCGTGCGCATGAGCGCGTTCTCGTCGGGAGCGAGGAAGGCCTCGGCGCTCGACTTCCAGAGTTCGAGACGCACCCCGGTCGCCGCGCCGTAGCGCAGGGCGCCTTCCGCGGTGATGCGGGGACGAAACAACACGACCGCTCGGGCCTTCGAATCGAGCGCAAGCCGGCCGTCCGCGAGCAGCACTGTTGCACCGCCGGATCCGTCGGCCGGCTTGGAGTAGAACGGCTCGTCGACGCAGGCGCGGGCGAGAGCCGCCCGCAGCACCTTGCGTTCGCGCCAATCAACCGCGAGCACAGGTCGGCTGTCATTGCCACGCACGAGAAGAAAGTCGATTCCCGCTACGTCCAGCACCGACCGCACGAAGAGCAGGTCTTCGATCATCGCTTCCTGCGGGGTCGCCCCCGTGTTGAGTAGGGCGAGGCGGCCCTTGGCGAGCACAAGGTCGGAGCGCAGCGACGGTTCGTCGCGGCCAGGCGCGAGGGGCGTGGGGGGATGCGCCGGTGTCGGGACGCCGCCGTTCGACCCTCTCGCCCCCAAAATCGGCCGGGAGAGAGGATTTCCGTATCCAGTACTGTCGGTCAATTCGAGCCCAATCGTTCGAGCCCGATCCACCGCCCCCGTCAGGCACAGATCACCAGCTGCCCTTATTTTAGCCTGTCCGATTGCAGACGCTGTCGCCAGACGTGTGCCGGGGCGGCGTCCTGTGTGGCGTGCAGCAAGGAGGGAGTTACCGGCGCGCTCCCGGCGTCGGCCGACTATTTCGATCTTCCGGGTTGACGACCTTCACCCGCAGTCCCACTGCGACGAACAGGAGTGCGGCGACGAACTGCGCGGCCACCCAGACCTGCCCGCTGAAGGCGAATGGCCAGATCGGATTCCACGCCACCGCAATTGCGGCGAGCCCGATGATCCACCACCATTGGCCCGCCTGCCAGGAGAATACGCATATGATCAGCGCCAGGATCGCCACCCCGAATTTGATGAAGAGAAACCCACCGGAGTTGTCGAGCAACGCGAGGCCCGCGATCAACACAATGGCCCCGAGGATGCCAGGGGCGAGGGCCGTACGTCGGAACTCGGGTGTCGGGTACGAAGTCATTGCCCTATTCTTCCCTGCACTCTTCCGCCTTATGGTGCTCGAACTGATGGACCGGGGCCTGGTCCCACCGCCCACCTGCGGCTCGCGTGCGCCTGGCGACTGCGGGTCAGCCCTGGGGGGCCGGACGCGAATAGTCGTCGAGCATAATCGCACGAATCGGGCTCGTCATGGGCGGAAGGTCTCGAAGTCGCACCAGAGCCGGGCGAAGCTCCGACAGCCAGGCTTCGTAGCCAGCGTCATTGAGGTGCAGCCGGTCGTCGGAAAAGGTCGGGTTGAGTTCTCCATCTTCCAGCGCCATCACCGGCCATAGGTCAAGGAATTGTGCGTGAACCGTGGCAGAAAACTGGCGAAGATGAATGTTGGCTTCGCGGATGCGGTCTGCAAATTCACGCCCACGCGGAACGATGGATTGAACCAGCATCCGAGACCCGGGAAGTTCGCGGCGCAAGTCGACAAGGGTTGATTGGATGTTACGAACCAGGCTCTCGACGGTGCGCCGCATCCCGAGATCGTTGGTGCCGATCAGCAGCACGATCTCATCTGGATTGAGTGCCACTACCGCCTCGAGACGACCGAGTACATCGTCGGTCGTGTTGCCCCCAACGCCGAGGTTGATGGCGTTGAGATCGGGGAACCAACTTTCCCAGTCGCCACCCTGCGTCAGGCTGTCTCCGAGAAAAACTACCGTGTCTGCGGTCAAGGCATGACCTCCCTGGGTCGCACCGTCGGGGGGGTGCCTGCCACCCATCATGACTGGCGGCGCTGGGAAACGCTAGAGAGCAAGTGCCTCCAGAAGGTGTTCAGCGCGCAACTTTACTGTCGGCCAGCACCTGCGCCTCTGCGGTCTGCGTGATTTTCTCGGCCATCCCGGCAAAGATCACGCCGTGGAACGGCAAGACGCTAAACCAGTAGAGGCGCCCGCCGAGCCCCTGCGGGAAGAAGACGGCACGCTGGCGGTACTGCGATCCTCCGTTGACCTCGTCTGGGGTCACGCTGAGCTCCAGCCAGGCGCCCCCTGGCACTTTCATCTCGGCCCGAAGTCGAAGAAACCGGCCTCGATCGAGTTCTTCGACCCGCCAGAAGTCCAGCGCATCACCCGCGTTGAGGTGGGCGGCGTTGAGTCGCCCACGGCGAAGTCCCACGCCGCCAACAAGCTTATCCAGCCAGCCTCGCACAGCCCAGGCGATGGGGAAGGAGTACCAGCCGTTATCTCCCCCAATGCCTTCGATGACCCGCCAGACCTGATCCGTCGGTGCCGTCGTGTGCAATTCTCGCAGGTCCGTGTAGACGGTGTGACCGGTCCACTCCGGGTCACTCGGCAGCCGATTGCTCGGCACGTCGCTCACCGCAGCACCCAGCCAGCTGGTCTCGACCGTGCCATTACGCACGTTGCCGAGCGCCAGACGCACCGACCGACGGTAGGGCGTTAGCCCCCCCTCAGGGTCGGGAATGAAGTTTTCAATGTCATGCTCGTGCACCACGCAGTCGTACTGCAACGACGCGATGATCGGCACGGCCAGGGCACGCGGGATCGGGGTAACCAGATTGACCCACTGGGAGGCGAGCCACGGGGTAAGCACGGGAAGAGCAGCGATGGGCCGCTGTTTGAGCCCGGCTTCGAGGGCGTAGCCGTTCATCATCTGTCCGTACCGCAACACGTTCGGACCCCCGATATCGAAGGTTCGGTTGACGTCGTGCGGCAGAGTGGCACATTCCACCAGGTAGTAAAGAACGTCACGGACCGCGATCGGCTGAATGAAATTGCGCACCCATTGCGGCGCGGGCATATACGGCAGCACATCGGTGAGATGACGCACCATCTCGAACGAGGTTGATCCTGAACCGATCACCACGCCCGCCTGAAGCGCCGCTGTCGGCACTCCGGACTCGAGCAGGATGCGACCGACTTCCGCCCGGGAGCGCAGGTGGGGCGAGAGCTCGCCGTCGGGATGCAGACCGCCGAGATAGACGATGCGGGAAACTCCCGCGGCCAGCGCCGCTGTCGCAACATTGGTCGCGGCAGTGCGCTCGGTCTGCTCGAACTCCCCCTTCGCGCCCATCGAGTGAACGAGATAGTAGAGCACGTCGATGTCTACGACCGCTTGGGCGACCGAGGCCGCGTCTCTGAGGTCGCCCTCGACAATCTCGACTTTGTTCGCCCAGGGAACGTCGATGAGCTTTTCCGGATTACGTACAAAGACGCGCACCCGATAGCCCGCGTTGATGAGCCGCGGCACGAGCCGACCGCCGATGTATCCAGTCGCCCCGGTGACCAGCACCCGCTTGCCTTTTCCAACCGTCTTCGCCATTCGCTCAGCCTAAACATCCTGACTGTAAATCGGCAGGAAGTCGAGACGGGTTGACTGGCCGAAGACGGGGCGCTAAGGACGGGGAGGTCGCCGCCCCCGAATGCGCAATCGCTGGCCGTAGATGCCCCCACCGATGCCGATGATCACGAGAATGCCACCGACGACATAGCCGATGGGGAAGGGCTTCTGGGCAGCGGAACTCGTTGCGCTGAGCGTCACGGGTTCCCACCCT
Source organism: Frigoribacterium sp. (assembly GCA_025363205.1). GTDB lineage: Bacteria > Actinomycetota > Actinomycetes > Actinomycetales > Microbacteriaceae > Lacisediminihabitans. The sequence goes on along the minus strand of JANYEI010000262.1, from coordinate 6,105 downwards.
GGACTGGTTGATGCATCCGAGTGCGCCGGGGATGCCGTTGCGCGCCGAGGAGCAGCGGCCGCGCGGATAGGGGAATCGGCATCGCTGCGCTTGCCCGCATCGGGGGACGGTGCTGGGGATGACGGTGCTGGGGGAACAGGGACTTTATCTGCCGCTGCTGTTGAGGACTTCGCAACCACTGCCGGTGCTGCAGCGATCGACGCAGGTGCAGGCGCGGGTGCGGGTGCAGGTGCGGGTGCCGGCGCCGGTGCGGGTACGGGTGCGGGTGCCGGTGCCGGTGCCGGCGCGGGTGCGGGTGCCGGAGAACCCGCGTGGCCGGCATATTTGCCGAAGTCCTCAACGCCCCAGGTAGTCCCGTTAACCGTGACGAAGGCGATGCCGATATCCGTGAAATCGCCGAGGATATTGGCGCGATGGGGCGCGGAGTTCATCCACGCGGTGTGCATGGCTGACGGGGTGGGCTGTCCCATCGCCACGTTCTCCCCCGCTCGGGTCCAACCCGAAGGAATCTGGCGGCTGTAGTCGGGGTTGTGACTCATTAGATTGGCCGCGCCCATCTGGTTGGCCCAGCTGACCGCCACCGAATCCATCGCCGGATTGTGAATGAGGCCGGGTAGTCCGGCGTTCGCACGCGCCTGATTGACCAGATTGGCAATGGTGTCGGCATCGGACGCGGATGCGGATGCGCTGGTCACTCCCACCGATGCAATTGCACCCACCACGAGCAACGCCATGACAACAGCCGCCAGCGCTCGTCGCACCGTCGACATCCCCCGTTGTAGCATCCCCCGATGTCTCATCATTAGAGCTTAATCGGGCCGGGCCGGTAATCGCCCGCCCCCGTCCGGGGAGAGGCGCGCACGATGGCAATTCGCTAAATGATGCCCTTGGTATGCCACACCGTCTTTGTCTCGGTGAAGAACGTGATCCGCTCCACTGACATCACGGGCACCCCACTCTCCGGGGCACGGACTCGCTTGAGCGTCTCGGCACCCGCGATCTGCAGGTCGACCCAGGTGAGATCGCCGGCGAGCACTTCCGCTCCGCTCAGGTCGAGCGCGTTCACGTCCGCATGGCTCGCGAGCCACGGCGCGATCTCCGCGGGCGAACCGGTGAGCACGTTGATCACTCCCCCCGGCACATCGCTCGTCGCCAGCACCTCGCTCAGGCTGATCGCGGCAAGAGGAGCACGCTCGCTCGCCACGACCACCACCGTATTGCCACTTACCAGGGCGGGTGCGATGACACTGACCAGCCCGAGAAGACTGGAGTCCTGCGGCGCGATGATCGCCACCACGCCGGTCGCCTCCGGGGTCGAGATGTTGAAATAGGGTCCGCTCACCGGATTGCCGTTGCCGGCCACCTGCACGTACTTGTCTGCCCAGCCGGCGTACCAGACCCAGACATCGATGGCCGCATCCACCTGCCTCTGGGCGGCCGACTCGGAGACTCCCTCGCTGAGGCGCAACTCCTCCACGAACTGGGCGCGACGGCCCTCGAGCAGCTCCGCGATGCGGTAGAGCACCTGGCCGCGGTTGTAGCCGGTTGCCCCGGCCCAGCCGGTGCTCGCGGCGCGGGCCGCGACGACAGCATCCCGGGCATCCTTGCGGGAAGCCTGTGCCGCATTCGCCAGGAACACTCCCTTCGGGGTCGTGACCTGGTAGACCCGGCCGGATTCGCTGCGCGGGAACTTGCCGCCGATGTAGAGCTTGTAGGTCTTCGGAACGGTGAGGCGGGTCATTTGGATACTCCCGTGGTGAGGGCGGCGGACGACGAACCCCGACCGGAAGACTCGAGAGCGGCGCTGGTCAGATACGCCGCGAGGCCGTGACGGCCACCCTCGCGACCGTAGCCTGACTCCTTGTAGCCGCCGAATGGGCTGGCCGGATCGAACTGGTTGAAGGTGTTGATCCAGACCACTCCGGCGCGCAGCTTGTCCGCCACACCGAGCACCCGGCTGCCGTTCGAGCTCCAGATGCCCGCCGAGAGGCCGTAGGGCGTGTTGTTCGCCTTCGAGATCGCCTCAGCCGGGGTGCGGAAACTCAGCACGCTGAGCACCGGTCCGAAGACCTCCTCCCTTGCGATGCGATGACTCGTCGACACGTTAGTGAAGATGGTCGGCGCGAACCAAAATCCGTTCTTCGGAATCTCGCAGTCGGCGGTCCAGCGTTCGGCCCCCTCCTGCTCGCCGATGTCGGAGAGTTCGCGAATGCGTTCCAGTTGGGCTCGGGAGTTGATCGCCCCGATATCGGTGTTCTTGTCGAGCGGATCACCGAGGCGAAGCGTCGAGAGTCGCGCCTTGAGCCGGTCGACCACCTCGTCCTTCACGTTCTCCTGCACCAGCAGGCGGGATCCGGCACAGCACACGTGACCCTGGTTGAAGAAGATGCCGTTGACGATGCCCTCGATCGCCTGGTCCATCGGAGCGTCATCGAACACGATGTTCGCGGCTTTGCCTCCGAGCTCAAGGGTGAGCTTCTTGCCAGAGCCTGCCGTGGAACAGGCGATGGCACGACCGACCGCGGTCGATCCGGTGAACGCGACCTTGTTGACATCCGGATGATTCACCAGCAGTGACCCGGTGTCTCCGGCGCCCGTGATGATGTTCACGACACCGGCCGGAAGGTCGGCCTGCTGGAGAATCTCGGCGAAGATCAACGCGGTGAGCGGCGTGGTCTCAGCGGGCTTGATCACGACCGTGTTGCCGGCGGCGAGCGCCGGGGCAATCTTCCAGGCGAGCATCAGCAACGGGAAGTTCCACGGGATCACCTGCGCTGCGACACCGAGCGATCGCGGGTTCGGTCCGAGTCCGGCATAGTCGAGTTTGTCGGCCCAGCCCGCGTAGTAGAAGAACCACGCGGCAACAAGAGGCACGTCGACATCCCGCGACTCCTTGATCGGCTTGCCGTTGTCGAGACTCTCGGCGACGGCGAGTTCACGGGCGCGTTCCTGCACGAGGCGCGCGATGCGGAAGAGATACTTTCCGCGGTCGGCGCCCGAGAGCTTCGACCAGGTGCGGGTGTAGGCGCGGCGGGCCGCGGCGACGGCGCGGTCGACATCCGAGGCATCCGCCGTGGAGATCTGGGCGATCTTCGCCTCGGTGGCCGGGGAAATTGTCGGGAAGGACTCACCGTGGCCGTCGGAGAATTCGCCGTCGATGAAGAGGCCGTAGCTCTCACGGAGGTTGAGGATCGCGGTGGACTCGGGAGCCGGAGCGTAATCGAGGAAGCGGTTGGTTTCAGGCATTGTGGTCAGTCCACCGTTACGTAGTCGGGGCCGCTGTAGTGGCCGGAAGTGAGTTTTTGACGCTGCAACAGCACGTCATTGAGCAGGCTGGATGCCCCGAACCGGAAGAGATGCGGCTGCAGCCACTCCTCCCCCACGGTCTCGGCGACGGCGACGAGGTACTTGATCGCGTCCTTCGAGGTGCGGATGCCCCCGGCCGGCTTGACGCCGATCCTCTGCCCGCCAGAAGCGCCGCCGGTGAGGCGGTACCAGTCATTCACGACCTGCAGCATGAGGAGCGTGACGGGAAGGGTCGCAGCGGGGGCCACCTTGCCGGTGGAGGTCTTGATGAAGTCCCCTCCGGCCAGGATCGCGAGCCAGGATGCCCGGCGCACGTTGTCATAGGTGGTGAGCTCGCCGGTCTCCAGGATCACCTTCAGGTGCGCGTAGCTGCCATCCTCGCGCCGGCACGCCTCCTTGACGGCGACGATCTGGTCGAAGACGAGTCCGTATCGACCGGAGAGAAACGCACCGCGGTCGATCACCATGTCGATCTCGTCGGCGCCGAACGATACGGCGTCCCTCGTGTCGGCGATTTTCACCGGGAGCGAGGCACGGCCACTCGGGAAGGCGGTTGCGACCGCGGCGACGTGGATACCCGCCTCGCCGCCGGCGGCTCCCAGCGCCTTGACCGCGTACGGCACCATGTCGCCGTAAACACAGACGGCGGCGACACGCGGCGCGGACAGGTCGGACGGATCGGGGATCATCGCCTTCGCAACGAGAGACTGCACCTTTCCGGGGGTGTCAGAGCCTTCCAGCGTCGTGAGGTCGATGAGCTCGATGATCTTGTCGAGCGCCCAGGCCTTTGACGTGGTCTTGATCGAGCGGGTGCCGAGTGAGGCGGCGCGGGCCTCGAGGCCAACGGCATCCACTCCGGGAAGTCCCTCGAGATGCAGCCGGAGGCTCTTCTCGGTGAGGTCGCCACCGATGAGCTGGATCGCACGCTCGGCGGGGGCGAGGGATATCGCCTGTTCGATGGTCACGGTGTCAGCTTCTTTCCTGGAGTGTGGCTTTCGGAATCCGGATAATCGAGAACGGCTTTTGCGGTCGCCTCGTCGGTGATGAAAACCGAGCAGAGCGAACTCGAGACGACCGCTCGGGCGATCGCCTGCTTCGGCCCGCCCGAGATCACCGCGATGGCCAGGGCCGCCGAGCGGAGCTGTGCAAGGGAAACCCCGACGGTACGCCCGTCGAGCTCGTTGTCGACGATGTTGCCGTCCGCGTCGATATAGCGGCCAACGACGTCGCCGACGGCGCCTCGGCTCACCAGTTCCGCGACATCCGCAGGACTGAGGTAGCCGCTGTCGACCAACACAGAGCTCGCATCGGCCACGCCGGCGCTGTACAGGAGGGCGGATGCCCCCGCAGCTTTCTCAAGCACTCCGGCAACAGTACGGTCGGCTTCGATCGCGAGTCGGGTCTTGCGGTGCTCAAGAATCGCCGGGCTCGGCAGCAGCGTGGCCTGCCCTCCGCCGGTGCGGGCGATCACCACGGCGGTTGACGCAGCAGTCCCCGCTCGTCGATTGAGGCTCACTCCCCCATTGATCTGCACAACGTCGACACCTCTCGCCCACCCCTCCGGGAGGTGCTCGGCGATTGAGTCGAGGGTGCGACCCCAGCTCACACCGAGCGTTGCCGGCGGCGGACGCAGGGCGCGCAGGTAGTCAGCTGCCGCTTCCGCAACCCGGTCGGCCACGCTCGATCCGTCGGCGGCTGAGGGCACCACCACGGCAGCCACCAACGAGAAGCGTTCGCACAGCTCCCGTTCCATCGAGAGTTTTCGCGCTCGGGGGTGAACGATTTCGATTCGAACGATTCCGAGTTCGCGCGCTTGGGTGAGCAGCCTTCCCACTTTCCAACGGGTAAGACCGAGGAGGGCGCCAATCTCATCCTGGGTCTTGTTCTCCTCGTAGTACAACTCGGCGGCGCGCACGGAGAGCATTTCTCCCGTCGTGGTCACAGCGCACCCCCGTCTGAATCGTTTACCCAACGCTATGCCGTCGTCGGGCCGGTTTCAACATCTGCGCATTAATTGCTCATGTGAGCGATGTTTCCGCGTTGACTGCGCAGGTGAGCGTGCGGTCAGCGAGGAGAGTTCACGGAGCGTCCGGAGGTGCCACCAACGCCGGTGGTGCCATCCGATTGGTCGTCGAGATTCGTCCAGTCGACCGGATGCCCGTGCAGCAATCGCTCGAGGCGGTCGAGGCTGGTCTGCCACTCGTCGCGTACCTTCGTGGCAAAGGCTGGCTCGATCTCGACATCGACCCGCAGTGTCAGTTCAGTGCTCGATCCCCGCAGCCCTCCGGGGGTACTCAGAAGCGTGCACTCGATAATCCCGCGATTATCCGTCTCGATGCGGAGGCGCCGAGCATGCTCGAACACCACGACCGTGCCCGCTGTCGATTGTCGGGCATCGGCACCGGCACCGGGCCAGAGTATGTGGAAGCGGGGTGAATCGGTGGAAAATATCCGCAGCTCGCCCAGCCACCCGGCAAGCAGATCCGGGTCGATGAGTGCATCCCAGACGATAATCGGCGGCAAATCGATCGTGCGCTGAAGGATCAGGTCGGCAACGGGCACGTGATAAACTTTACGCCGCGAGCAGTCCAATAGGCTGGTGCCATGACGACGAAGACGCCGAATCGGCCCGCGGCGCCGCCCAGCAGAACGAGGCCCCGACCCGTCGTGATCCTCGACATTGTGGTCGCGATAGCGTTCAGCCTCGTCGGCCTGATCTTCATGCTCGCATTGGCGAGTTTCTACGCCGACCAGTTCATCGTGCCGGTGTTCGGCATCCTCACAAAAATCCTTTCCGTG
>JANYEI010000251.1 GCA_025363205.1 Frigoribacterium sp. | reverse complement strand
GCTGCCCCGGCACTAGAGCAGTTCGGCCGGGACGGTCGACCCGGATGGTCAGCGGATGAGACGCACGGTGCGCTCGGATCGCCAGCCCAGGGTCGACCGTCCCGGCGGTCCGGCGCGCGGTGATTTCGCGATCACTCTGTGGCGGCGGACGTGAGGGTGAATCAGCGGATCAGTTGCACACGGGGCACAGCGCGCCAGGCGGCATCCGCGGTCCACGCCGTCGCGACTAAGCGATTCGTCAGCGCCAGACACAGCCGATCCGCCAGCGTGAAGGCATGCCTACTCCTCAAGGGAGGACGGCACCACTTCTGCATTCTGGCGGGACGTTATTTCGGGGGCGCGACGCGCTCGAAGGCCCACTCGGGCATGACACCGGTGCACATCATCGACTCGAGAAGCTGCGCCATCGAATAGGTGGGTGCGATGGCTAGCGCTTCGTCGAGGTGCAGCCCCGCCTGCGTTCCGTGACCGAGCGCCCAGTTGAGCCAGGCGAGCATGCAGAGCAGGGGTGGCCGGTCCGCATCCTCCGTGCGTGACGTGAGCTCGAGCATCAGCGCGATTGAGCCCTCGATGCGGTGCGGGTCGGGGCGCGGCCCGATTCCGATCATCAGGGCGGCAAGGTCGGCGTCGTCCGGACCATCGAATGGCCCCTCCTGTGGATCGCGCTCCCACAGCCGGTCTCCGACCTCGAGGCCGAATGCCCACTGCAGCATCACGAGATCCCGCACGGGAGGCCCCTGAAGCGCAAAGACCAGAAGCGCACCATTGGCATCAAGCGCGGCGTCATCCCAGGCCAAAGCGCCCTCAACGAAGATGGGGATGTCGCCCAGCACGTCGAGCACGCTGCACGGGGAGTTCTCATCCTGCTCATCGAGCCCGCTGACGAGGTTCCGGTAGGCCGCGAGTCGCTTCGACATTCGCGATCGCTGCGACTGCTCGGCGCGAGGAACGCGATCGGTCATCGTTGCCGGAGAGGGAAACAGTCCGCGCTGGTCAGCGATCGCCCGAGCGACAGTCGACTCGGCAATCAGCGCGAGCGGATGACCACCGACCGGCACGTCGCTATCGAAATAGGATGCCCAGCCATCCGCCGCCTGGCAGATCGACTCGCGCACCTCGAAGCCCGAGAGCTGTAGCCGACGCCCGATCACGTCGGCAAAGCCTTCTTGCGGAATGGCATTACCGCCGCCGAACTCGTCGTCGGTGTAGACGATCACCACCGCAGCATCCACCGCCGGCAGCTTGCAGAACATGCCGACGATGGTGGTCACGACACGCTTATGCACGACGCGATCACCGGATGCGGGGAGGTCGAACCGCATCGCGCCACAGGTGCGTTTGCCGCGGAACGCGACGAGAACGACGCTGTTGCGCGGCAGGAAGCCCACCATCGGTGGCGCCATCGCGAGGAGGTCTGCCGGGCCGTGTGCCTTGAGTATCACTGTCATGCGGCAAGTGTGGCGAGGTGACGAGAGTCGTCGTCGGGCAATTGCGCGATCTGTGGATAACTAGCGGTTGCTCACCAGGGTCTCGGCGTAGCTCTGGAACCATTGGCCGGCGACCGGGTCCCCGTTGCAGCTGCCGTCACTCTCGCCAGGGGCTTTGACCCAGAGAAGAGCATCGAGTCCCGAACCATCCGCGACCACCCGAGGATTCTCGCCGAGTCCCGCTGCTCGCGGATTGCACCAGCCGCCAGTAGCTCCACGGCCGTTTCGCGAGACGTCGATGACGTAATGCTTGCCACTCATCGCACGCAACTGCTCGTCGTAGGAGCGCTCCGACGCGGTGTCGTTGAAGTTCGAGACGTTGCTGGAGAATCCGCGTGCGAACTGAAGTCCGGAGTTCCAGAGCCTCTGCATCATTACTTCCGGCGCCACCCAGTTGGAGTGTCCGGCATCCAGATAGACGGATGCGCCGGCCGACGCGAGTGCCTTCGTGGCGTTGTACAGCAGTGAGGTGCGGGCAGCAGCGTCTTGCGGACAACTGCTGAGCCCGGCCAGCGCATCCGGCTCCTCGATCACGACGGAAGCCTGCCCGCGGAGTGAATCCGCGAGCGTGCGGGTCCAGGAGTCGTAGGCCGACGCGCTGAGCCCACCGGCGGAATATCCGCCGCAGTCGCGGTTCGGAATCGCATAGGTGACGAAGACCGGAGTTTTGCCATCCGCGCGGGCATCGGCGAGCACCCGCGACACGGTGTCGCGCAGTTGCACGTTCGAATACCAATCACCGAGCCACACGGCGGTGGGTTGGGCGGCGATGACGCGATCCGCGGCGGCTCCGGATACCTGGCCGGATTTTTCGAGCTCGGCCGCTGCCCGCGAGGCCGAACTGCTGTGCGGGATGGAGAGGCCGCCCGGAAAACCGGGCGAGCCGTCAGCCGATGCAGCAGATGGTGATGCCAGCAAAACACTGGCGAGAATAACAGCCCCGATCGATAAAGAACCGACCGCGCGGCGACATGCAGAATTCACTAGAGAGTCCCCCGATAAGCCTCAGAGCCAAACGGCGAGCCACAGCGTTGCTATCGGGGTCACACGGTCTTATCGGGGTCACACGGGCACTTGAAGTGAATCCGTCACGACACTGGTAACTGGCAGCATCGGAACAAACTCTGATCCGTTTGTTTTCTGGGAGCGTTCAGCCTTACACGAAAACAGGTGTCACGCACTATCAGGAACGGGACCGAAGACGGCCGCAAGAGGCTGGCGGGTGTGGAGAGCTGGTCACTATTCGAGGTCGAAGGCCGCGCTGAGCGCGTCCGTGAGGGCGCGCTCCTGCGAGGGGAGCAGAAAGACGATATGTCGGCCCAGTTCCGTCGCTTGAATCGTCTGGACGTTGTGGCACGATATGACGGATTCATGATCCAAGCCGTTGGGGGTGCCGACGATGACTTCCGTCTGCAGTCCGCGTCTCGTGGAGGTGATCGGCGCGACGGTGACCCAGGTCAGGTACGGTCGAACTCCTTCTCGCGTGAGCATTACGACCGGGCGAAGCTTGTCGGTTCCCGCCAGATAAATGGGCCGCATCAGTCGAGTTCAGGGAGATTGCGGCTGCTGTATTCCGCGAACTGTATCAACTCAGGATCCTCGCCCAGCCTCTTGAGGATCTCAACGTCCGTGAGCGTTCCCAGCCGCCGCTTCTCGCGTTTCAGCGCACGGGTGACGATGGATGCCCGGCTGGCTTCGTCGCCGCTCGCGACGAGCTCGTCGAGGAAGTCCACCAGGTCGTCAGGCAGGCGCACTGCGATTTGTTTGCTCATCCCCGTACGATACCGACTTGGGATGC
>JANYEI010000240.1 GCA_025363205.1 Frigoribacterium sp. | reverse complement strand
AACGATGGTGATCTGCTGGGTATCGACGATCGTGCCGAAGACGTCGAAGACCGGCTGCGGCTGGAACATCGTCACGGCGGGTTCGGGGTTGCCTCCACGCACCAGAAAGATCGTGTACTGGATGGCGAGCGATGCACCGATGGCGGTGATCAGAAAGACCAGGCGCGGCGGATTGCGCTTGCGCAGCGGCCGATAGGCGAGGCGCTCGAGTGCATACGCGGTGAGCGCCGAGGCGACCATTCCGACCAAGAGCGCCAGGAGAAGATCCCCAATGAGCGCGATCGGCGAGAGCGTGGGCACCGATCCCCCGAAGCCGAGGGAGGTCAGGGTGAAAATTACGCCATAGCAGCCGATGATGAAGACCTCGGAATGGGCGAAGTTGATGAGGTTGAGCACACCGTAGACCAGCGTGTAGCCGAGGGCCACGAGCCCGTAAATCGCCCCAAAGGTGAGGCCGTCGAACGTGGCGCTCCAAAAGTTTTGAATGAGCGACGGGACGTCGAAGTTGATCCAGCTATCGTCCATCGGCAGAGTGGGTAGGAGCATCGCGAGCATTGCACGTCCTCAGGGGGCCGCATCGTCGCGGGCCGGGGTAGTCGTTGGGTAGTCCGGTAACAGGGTAGTCCGGTAATAGTGTGGGGCGGGCACGCACGCGCCCGCCCCACACCAATCATTGCCTGTCGACTAGCCGATCTGGCCGATGAACACGATTTTGCCAGCGTCGACCTTGTAACCGTAGACAGCGGGCTTTGCGAGCTCGCCCTTGTCGTCCCACTTGTAGTGCTTGCTGAGGCCGTCGGCGTCGTAAGACTTGACATAGCTCAACAGGTCGGCGCGCGACGTCTTGCCCTTGTCGATACCAGAGAGCAGCACCGTCGCGACGTCGTAGCCCTCGATCGAGTAGGTGCCGGGAGCCGCGCTGAACGCCGTGTTGTAGGCCTTCGCGAAGTCCGGAATCAGCTCGCCTGGGATACACGGGCAGGTGAAGTAGGCGTTGGCGGATGCATCGCCGGCCTGCTTGATGAACTGGTCATCCTTCGCGCCATCCGGTCCGACGAACGCTCCCTTGAACCCCTTGGCCACCAATTGCTGGTCGAACGGTGCGCCCTCGGCGTAATAGCCCGCGTAGTACACCGCGTCAGCCTTTGAGTTGATGATCTTTGAAATAACGGCCGAGAAGTCCTTCTGACCGGTGGTCACCTTGTCGGTGCCGGCAATGCTCGAACCGAGTCCGGTCTTGGTCGCATCGCCGAGACCGATGCCGTACTCCGAGTCGTCCTGCACAAGGTAGACCTTCTTGGCCTTGAGCTTTTCGGTGACGAAGCTCGAGGCGGCAGGTCCTTGCTGGCTGTCGTTGCCGAGGCCGCGGAAGAAGGTCTTCCACCCATTGGTTGTGAGAACCGGTGCGGTTGCCGATGGGGTGATGTGCACGAGCCCCTTCTGCTCAAAAATGTTACCGGTGGCCTTCGACTCCCCCGAGAACGGGAGTCCGATCACGCCGACGATTGCCGGCGTATTGACCGCCTGCGTCACCGGGCCGGTCGCCTTGTCCGGCGAACCCTCGGTGTCGAATTTGGTGAACTTCACCTGGCAGTCGGCATTGGCCTTGTTGTGTTGGTCAATGGCGAGTTGGATGCCGTTAAAGATGTTGATCCCGAGCTGCGCGTTCGCTCCGGTCTCCGCACCGACAAATGCCAGCGTCGTTGCGGGGTCGCACTTCGCTTTGCCGTTGCCGGCCGGAAGCACCGCGTTCGCGGGAACCGGAATCGAGGTGACGACGGGAAGATTGGCCTTCGACCCACCCGAGGTACCGCCGCCGCTGGGAGCAGCCTGATTTGCACAGCCCGACAGGGCCAGTCCGAAGGTTGCGGCAACTGCCAGGCCAACCATGATCCGTGTGTGCTTCATGTGATTGATTTTGCCTTCCATGCTGTCACGCTGCCGGTGCGCGCCGTCGCGCGTCGGCTTATTGCGAATAGATTCACGACTTTATCCCTAGTTTTGCGACGAATCGCCGGCATCGGTCGATGAGCCGAAAATGTGATCGAACTGTGGTTTCGCGGATGTCGATCAAATTTGCGAGCTCGGTGAACACCGAGCGTTCCGTCACACCGCACGGGTGAGCCTGGCTCAATCGCTCTATCCGGCGGTCACATCAGCCACCCGTGTAAACCGTCCAGCCGCGTCGTAGCGATACAGTCCGAAATGCGCGGGACTGGTGTCCCCGTTGGCATCAAAGGTGGTGGCGCCGGAGATTCCGTCGTAGTTGATGTCTGATGACGTCTTCAGGGCGTCGAGGCATTCGCGATAGGTGGTGCACTGGATGCCCCGGGCAGAAACTTCGCGCAATTCCGCGGCGATCGCGGAACCGCTCGCATCCTTCGCCACGGTCGCGGCCAAAGCGGCAAGAATCGTGGCGTCGTAGGCCTCTTCCGCGTAAAGCAGGTCGGTGACTGCCGGGGCGACGGCCGCGATCCTCGCCGCGAATACCGCCGTCGGCTGCGCTCCTTCGAGGATGCCGGTGACATTCGTCAACGTGCCGACGGGAAGGGCCTGCGAGTAGTCCGCCGTGTTCTGCCCGGTGAGCCACAGCTTCGCTCCGCCCAAGCCGGCCGCGGTGAGCTGAGTGATCATCCCGGTGTTCTGATCCATCGCGCTGAACGGGCTCACAAACACGACGCCGTCGGGCCTTACCGCCTTCACCGCGGCGACGATCGGCGCCAAATCCTTCGTGGCCCCATCGATCTTTTGCACACCAATCAGTGCCCCGGATGCCGCGAGCGCGGCGCGCATGGTGCCGAGGATGGCCCGACCCATGTCGTCGTCGAAGTAAACGATCGCGACGCGTGCCTTTCCCCCGCCGATGGTTTTTGCGAGCGCGCTCCCCTCGAGAGCCGCTGATCCGACGGTGCGGAAGAAATACCCGCGCGACGCCGCGGAGCTCAGGCGTGCCGAAGTGGCAGCGGGCGAGATCATCGGCAGCTTCGCCACCACGATCATGGGGATGACCCGCTCCGCCAGCACAGACGAGGATGGGCCGATCAGCACATCCGCCTTCGCGCTCACCAGGTCAGCGATCGAACTCTCTATCGTTGTCGTCGTCACGTCGCCGGAGTCGCGGGCAAGCACCTCGACCGGTTTGCCGAGCACCCCGCCCGCATCATTGATCTCCTTCACCGCGAGGGCGACTCCGGCCGCCTGCCCGGCCCCGAGATAGGACTGCACGCCGGTGCTGGGAAAGAGGGTGCCGATGCGCAGCACACCGTCGCCGGCGGGCGTCACCGTCGATCGCGCAGTCGGCGCAGGGGGTATCGGCATCGGGGAGGCGACCGAACACGACACGAGAGCGAGACTGAAAATCACTCCAGAGACGATGGTCAAAAGTGTTCGGGAGCGCGGCATGAGGGTCCTCCGGGTCACAGGGGTATTTTCGAACCCTACAGTTCGGTCACTGAGCCGCAGGCAAGGCGCGACGGCCGCGACGGGCGGAGATCAAGACATCCACGCTGAGGATCGCGAGCGCCACCCAGACCAGCCCGAAGCCGATCCAGCGGGCCGGAGGCATGGACTCGTGGAGCAGGAATGCTCCGACGATGAACTGGAGCACCGGGGCGAGGTACTGGATGAGTCCAAGGTAGACAAGGGGAAGTCGCCTGGCCGCGGCGGCGAAGAGCAGCAGCGGCACCGCGGTCACGACGCCCGCACTGACAAGCAGCAGCGTATGGGCGAGGCTCACAGTACCGAAGGTGAGACCGGCGACCTGGCCGACCACAGCCAGCTGCACGATCGCGACCGGCGTCAGCCAGATCGTCTCGAGAGTGAGGCCGCTCACGGCATCTACCGCCGGTCCGACGCGCTTTTTGATGAGGCCGTAGAGTCCGAATGAGAAGGCGAGAACGAGGGATATCCAGGGCAGCGCCCCATAGTTGAACGCGAGCACAACCACCGCAAGGAGGCTCGTGCCCACAGCGATCCACTGAGCCATCCGCAGCCGCTCGTGCAGGAAGATTACGCCGAGCATTACGGTGACGATGGGGTTGATGAAGTAACCGAGCGATGCCTCGATCACCTGGCCGTTGAGGGTCGCGAAGACGTAGACCTGCCAGTTGACGTAGATGAAGACCGCGGCGAGCCCCATCGTGAAGACGATGCGAGGGTTACGCAGGATCGTCACCAGCGCGTTCCACTGGCGCGTGACCGTGATGATGACCGCGCAGAAGACCAGCGAGAAGAGGATGCGCAGCGCGACGATCTCGAACGAGCCAGAGGGCTGTAGCAGGAGAAAGTAGAGCGGAAGGATGCCCCAGAGCACATAGGCCGCCGCCGCCATCACGACACCCGAACGTTGCGTGGACTGTTCGGGGGTTCTGGAGCTGGACATCATGGGGATGTTACGGCACAAAACCACCCCCGAAAGACGAAGGGCCCGATCCGAGAACATCGGAACGGGCCCTTCGACAGGAGATTGATTAGTGAACGACGACCGCGAGCACATCGCGAGCCGACAGAACGAGCAGGTCTTCCCCGCCGTACTTCACTTCGGTTCCGCCGTACTTGGAGTAGATGACCTTGTCGCCAACGGCGATGTCGAGCGGGATGCGGTTGCCATTGTCGTCAATGCGACCGGGTCCTACCGCGACGACCTCGCCCTCCTGGGGCTTCTCCTTCGCGGTGTCCGGGATAACGAGGCCGGAGGCAGTGGTCTGCTCAGCTTCGACCTGCTTGATGACAATGCGATCTTCGAGCGGCTTGATGGAGACTGCCACGGTTGACCTCTTTCTTGGAGAACTTCGAAATCTGGAGGGTTAGCACCCGCCAGAGGAGAGTGCCAGATGTAGCTTAGCCGCGCGTTAGCACTCCTGCAAGGTGAGTGCCAATTGCAGGATTGATACGGTGGGGCGATGGAATCATCCGAGCTCGTTGAACTGCTTTCCGGAGACGGGCTTCGACTGCTCGATTCCCTGCCGCCGTGGCAGTCGAGCGTTGACGTGCTGAAGACGGTGACCGAACTGCGCCGCGCCGGGCACGCACCCGGCCTCGTCGCCGCGGTGCTGAGCCAATCGAAGCTGCGGGCGAAGGCGGTGGCCAAATTCGGTCCGTTCGCCGAGCGGATGCTCTTCACCGAAGCCGGTCTCGAACAGGCGACCCGGCTGCGGGTGGCAGCACTCCATGCTGGGCGATTCCAGGCCGCCGGACTCACCCGCATCGCGGACCTCGGCAGCGGAATCGGCGGGGACGCCCTCGCCTTTGCGTCTCTCGACAGAGAGGTGACCGCGGTCGAGCTCGACGAGGTAACGGCGGCGATCGCCGCGTACAACCTCGCGCTCTGGCCAAATGCCGTCGTGGAGCACGCCGACGTCACAACTTTCGACCTCGACGGGTTCGACGGCGTCTATCTCGATCCGGCCCGCCGCACGGCCGGACACCAAAACACCTCCCGAATCTCCGACCCGGCAGACTATTCGCCTTCCCTCGACTTCGCCTTCGGCATCGCCGACCGGCTGCCGACCGGTATCAAGCTCGGCCCCGGCATCGACCGCGACCTCATTCCCGCGGGCGCCGAGGCCCAGTGGGTGTCGGTCGATCGCGACGTCGTCGAACTCGGACTCTGGTTCGGTGCACTGGCCCGACCCGGCATCCGTCGGTCCGCCCTGGTGATCGGCGAACACGGCACCGCGGAACTCTCGTCGAACGAAGACAGCGCGGATGTCGAGACCGGCACGCTCGGAAGCTATCTCTACGAGCCGGACGGGGCCGTCATCCGCTCCCGCCTGATCGGGGACCTCGGCCGGCGTATCGGGGCAACCATGCTCAGCGACGGCATTGCCTATCTCGCCTCCGATACGGCCCTCGAGACTCCCTTCGCCGCCTGCTTCCGAGTGATCGAAGCTTTTCCGCTTGACCAGCGACGGGTGAAGGCAGAAATGGCAAGTCGCGGCATCGGGACTCTCGAGATCAAGAAGCGGGGAGTGGATGTGGACCCCGCGACCTTCCGTAGGAAGCTTTCGCTTCACGGCCCGGGGGCGGCGACCCTCGTGCTCACCCGCGTCGCGGGGCGGCACACCGCGCTGCTCTGCGAGCGCGTCACCTTCCGTGCGGCCTGACCTCCCGGCACAAGGGAAGGGCCCGCCTGAGACAAAAGGCGGGCCCGTGGTGCTCAACTAGACGATTTGTCAGTAGCCATTCCGCATGAATGCGCCATTGGAGTTGCTCATCGCAATGAGCGCGATCCAGCCAATGAGGGCAATGAACGCAATGACCAGGCCAACGATTCCGGTGATGATGGCGGTAATCCAGAAAGCCTTGGCCGGAGTTCCTTCACGCTTGCGCCCGAGGATACCGAGAACGAGTGCCGCACCGGGGATGAAGAGCTGGAGAACGGATCCGATGATCGGGATGAATACGATCCAGAAGCCGAGCAGGCCGACGATTCCCGCGATCATGCCGATGAGGCTGAGTGTCTTCTTGGGGGCGAAGCTCCCGGCCGGCGCATAGGCAGTGGTCGGTGGGGTGTAGCCGGGTGCGGGCGGCGGCGCGGGAGCAGAAGGCGGGGGCGTCACGGATCCGGCGGGCGGCGGAACCGGCGGTACAGCGCCGTAGTCGGGGTCAGTCATGGAAAACTCCTTCAAAGAATGTACCGATATCAGGCAATTCCCAGCATTTCATTGTCGATCCCCCCTGTCAAACGAGGCAGACATCGCAGGTGGCGGGTTCAGGCCTGGATGATCGTGACAGGCAGGGTCGAGTCGGCCCCGAAGGAGAGCGAGGATGGCCCGTGGCCGGCCGCGATCAGCCGCGCTGCGATGGCGGCGATCATCGCCCCGTTGTCGGTGCAGAGGGACAGCGGGGGGATCCGCAGTTCGATTCCAGCGGCCGCACAGCGCTCGACCGCAACCTCGCGCACACGGGCGTTTGCCACAACTCCGCCGCCTAGTAGCAGTCGCGGTACGCCGAGATCGCTGCAGGCCGCGATGGCTTTCGTGAGCAACACGTCGGTGACCGCTTCGCGGAAGCTGGCCGCGACATCCGCCACCGGAACCTGTTCACCGGCATCCTGTTTCTGCTCTACCCAGCGCGCGACCGCGGTCTTGAGTCCGGAGAAGGAGAAGTCATAGCGATGCTTCGCCATGTCTTTGGGCTGGCTGAGACCGCGGGGAAAGCGAATTGCCTTCGGGTCCCCGCCCAGGGCCACTCGGTCGATCTGCGGGCCGCCTGGATAGGGCAGACCCAGCAGTCGTGCGACCTTGTCGAAGGCCTCACCGGCCGCGTCGTCGATCGTCTCTCCGAGCAGCTCCACGTCGGAGATCAGGTCGCGCACGTGCAGAAGTGAGGTGTGGCCGCCCGAGACGAGCAGGGCGATGGTGGGCAACTCGATATCGGTGCCGTCGTCGCGCAGCGCATCAGCACCAACATGACCCACCAGGTGATTGATCGCATAGAGCGGCTTATCGAGTGCCACGGACAAGGCTTTGGCCGCTCCGATTCCGACCATGAGGGCCCCGGAAAGGCCTGGTCCGCTCGTCACTGCGATCGCGTCGAGTTCCACCAGCGTCACCTTGGCCTCGGCGAGCGCAGCCGTGAGCGCCGGGGTCAGCGCCTCCACATGCGCGCGGGCCGCGATCTCGGGAACGACGCCGCCGTAGCGGGCGTGTTCGTCCATGGACGACGCGATCACGTTGGCGAGCAGCGTCGTGCCTCTGACGATACCGATACCGGTCTCGTCACAGCTGGTCTCGATCCCGAGCACCAGGGGGCCGGTCGTCGCCCTGCTCACCGCCCCACCGCCGGTCTGGTCACGGGCTCTGGCACTGCCAACCGCATGACAATGGCGTCCACGTTGTCCGGATGGTAATAGCCAACACGAACCGCGATCTCCTCGAAGCCCAGAGTCTCATAGAGGCGCTTTGGTCCGGGATTGTCCGCCCGCACCTCCAGGAACAGCTCCCTCGCCCCCCGTTTGCGAGCCTCGCCGATGAGCGCGTTCATGAGGGCTCGGCCGAGCCCACCGCGCCGGGCGCTCTGCACGACCGCGATGGTCTGGATGTCTCCCTCGAGCGCTCCTCGGGGGGTGAAGAGTCCGGCGTAGCCATCGAGCTGACCGGGGAATCCGATGCGGTCGGCGACGAGGTAATAGCACTGCGGATTGCGCAGGTCGCTGAGCATCGCTTCGCTCGACCACGCGTCGGTGCCGAATGTGCCTGTCTCGATTTCCATAATGCCAGGGAGGTCGTCGGTCGAGGCCGTGCGAAGCTGCCAGCTCACTCAGCTCACCCGCTTCGGACCGGCCGATACCGTGACATCCGGCGCTCGCAGGTAGAGGGCCTCCGGTGCGGCGAAGGCCCGCTGATGAAGAAACAATCCCTCAGCGAGCAGGCCAGCGGATGCCGCAGACACCTCGGCCGCGTCGATCCGCTCGTAGCGCGAATAGCCGTCGACCTGCTCGCACAGGTCAGCGGGACGGCACAGGCCGGGCCCCTGCAGACGAATCGGCAGCCCGACCGAGTCCACTCCGGAGTACGCCGAGAAATAGATCTCACGCCGGCGGGCATCCGTTACCACCAGAACGGGGCCGACGTGGCCCGCCGCGTAGTGCCCCCAGGCAACGGCATCGTGGCTCACCACCCGCAGCAGTGGCTTGGATGCTCCGAATGCGAAGGCCTGCGCTGCCGCGATCCCCACCCGCAACCCGGTGAACGGTCCCGGGCCCATGCCTGCTGTGACCCCGGACAGCATGTCGACCGCGATGCCGGACCGCTCGATCGCGAAGAGGATCGCCTCGCCGATCACTTCGGCATGACGACGGGTGTCCGATTCGGTGACCTCGGAGAGAATGCCACGGTCCCGGTCGACGACGGCAACGCTGGTGCCGGCGGAGGTATCGATGGCGAGCAGCATCAGGTAAGCCTAAGGTCGCGCCAGCGTGAGCCATGGCCGGTGATGGTGACGAATCGCGGCTCAACCGGTTCCTCTCCGTCGGCGATGTCGACGCTCGCGCCCGTCGGTCGTCGGATATCGATCTCGATCCAGTGTTCGGCGACTCCGTCGAGCATTCCGGCCGCCCATTCGACCACCACGATCGACGCCGACCAGTCGATGTCGAGATCGTCGAGCTCCGCCGCGCTGCCGAGCCGGTAGGCGTCCACGTGCACAAGCGGCGCACCGACACCGATACGGCGATGGGTGCGGGCGAGCACGAACGTGGGGCTCGTCACCGATCCGCGCACCCCGAGTTGGTCGCCGAGACCGCGGGTGAGGGTGGTCTTACCCGCCCCAAGCTCGCCGTTGAGCGCCACAAGATCACCGGCTTTCAGCTGCCGGGCGATTCGCGCCCCGAGCTCAGCCATGTGCTCCGGGGTATCAATCTCGAGCTGCATAGGTCCACTCGATCTTGCCGCCGAGTCGCGTGACGATTTCGTAATTGATGGTGCCGGCGGCGCGGGCCCAGTCCTCCACCGAGGGTGCTCCGTGCGAGGGATCGCCGAACACTACGGCCCGATCGCCAACGGCAACCTCGTCGTCGCCGACGTCGACGACAAACTGGTCCATGGCCACCCGCCCGGCCACCCGGTAGCGGTGGCCGTTGATCGAGACCGGTCCTCGCCCCGAGGCCTGACGCGGGATGCCGTCGGCGTACCCAAGCGGAACGAGCGCGAGACTCGTCTCGGTGGTGGTGCGATAGTCATAGCCGTAGGAGACACCACTCCCTGCGGTCGCGCGTTTCACGGAGACGATCTCCGCGCTCAGCTCGAGCGCGGGGCGGAGGCCGAGGTCGGCCGAGGTTGCATCGTCGAACGGCGACAGGCCGTAGCTCCCGATGCCGATCCGCACCAGGCCAAACCGCGCTGACGGCACGCGGAGCGCCCCGGCCGTCGACGCGAGGTGCAACAGTTCGGGATCGAGTCCCGCCGCACGAGCCGCGGTGATCGCCCGCTCAAAGACCGCCACCTGGGCGAGGTCGTGTTCCCCGCCCGCGTTGGCGAGATGGCTCCACAGGCCGCGCACCCGCAGTCGCCCAGCACGCTCATGCTCAACCGCGGCGGCGAAGAGGGCAGGCCAATCCGATTCTGCGGCACCGTTACGACCGAGCCCGGAGTCCACCTTGAGCTGCACCGAGGCCACTCCCTGCGCAGCGGCCACCCGATCGAGTTGCTCGCGATAGTGGATTCCGAGGTCAATATCGGCGGCAATGGCGAGGTCAAAATATGCCTCGGCGCCGTGCAACCACGCGAGGATCGGGGCGCTGATTCCGGCGGCGCGCAGTTCAAGCGCCTCCGCGATATCCACGACGCCGAGCCAGTCCGCACCCGCTGCGACGGCGGAGAGGGCGATCGGAACGGCACCATGCCCGTAGGCACGGGATTTGACGACGATCATGAGCTTGGCATCCCCGATGTACTCACGCAGCACACGGATGTTGTGGGTCACCGCATCGAGATCCACCCGTGCCTCGCGGAGCGGCCTGGTCATTCCACGCCTCGGGCGCTTGGCACGCCATTGCCTTCGGCAATCACGTAGGCGATTGCAATTCCCGCATCGTGACTGACCGACAGGTGGATCGAGGTGATCCCCCGCGCCGCGACGATGTCGGCGAGGGCGTTGTAGACCTCGATCGACGGGTTGCGCAAGCCGTCGGACACCACTGCCATGTCGTGCCAGCGCACTCCCGTCGAATCGCCGATCGCCTTGATCACGGCCTCCTTCGCCGCGAATCGCGCGGCAAGAGAACTGAGAGATCTTTTCACCTCTCCGTCCCACTGTTCGCTCTCGGCGAACAGGCGCGTGAGAACGCCAGGTGTGCGCGATGTCGCCCGCTCGAATCGGGCGAGATCGACAACATCCACGCCGATGCCGATGATCATTTGGGGGCTCTCCGACCGCTATTCGACGATGCTATTCGACAGTGCTATTCGACCGTGACGGACTTGGCCAGATTGCGCGGCTGGTCGACGTCGAGGCCCTTCGCGGCGGCGAGTTCCATAGCGAAGATCTGCAGGGGTGCTACCGCGAGCAGTGGCTCGAACAGCGTAGAAGCGAGCGGGATGCGGATCACGGTATCGGCGTACGGCAACACCGAGACATCCCCCTCCTCAGCGATGGCGAGGATGCGGGCACCACGAGCACGGATCTCCTGAATGTTGGAGACGACCTTTGGGTGCAGCGAATCCTTGGCCCGCGGGCTCGGCACGATCACGAAGACCGGCTGTCCCGGCTCGATGAGCGCTATCGGACCGTGCTTGAGCTCGCCGGCCGCGAAACCCTCGGCGTGAATATAGGCCAGCTCCTTGAGCTTGAGCGCGCCCTCAAGAGCAACCGGGTATCCGGCGTGTCGCCCGAGAAACAGCACAGAGCGAGTGTCGGTCATCCAGCCCGCCAGCTGTGTGATGGCGTCGTGCTGTTCCAGCACGGTCGCGAGCTGGTCGGGGAGAGCCTCGAGTTCACCAAGCAGCCCCGCGATCTCCACCGCGGAGAGCGTCTGGCGCACCCGGGCCAGATGGAGGCCGAACAGGTAGAGCGCGGCGACCTGGGCGACGAAGGCCTTGGTGGATGCCACTGCCACCTCTGGCCCGGCGTGGGTGTAGATCACCGCGTCGGATTCACGGGCGATGGTTGCACCCTGCGTGTTGCAGATCGAGAGCGTCTTGGCGCCGGCGGCCACCGCGTACTTGACAGCCATCAGGGTGTCCATGGTCTCCCCAGACTGGCTGATCGATACGACGAGCGTTCGAGCGTCGATCACCGGATCGCGATAGCGGAACTCATGCGAGAGTTCGACCTCAACGGGAATTCGGGCCCACTTCTCGATCGCGTACTTGCCGAGCATGCCGGAGTAGTTGGCTGTGCCGCAGCCGAGGATCACGATTCGGTCGATAGTGCGCAGGGCATCCTCGCCGAAGCTGTCGAGCTCGTGCAGGTGCACGACCCCGTCCGTGATGCGGCCGAGCAGTGTCTTGGCAATCGCCTCGGGCTCCTCGCTGATCTCTTTGGCCATGAAGCTCGACCATCCACCTTTTTCGGCTGCCGAGGCGTCCCAGGCGATCTCGAATTCTTCGGTTTCGACCGGGTTGCCGAGAAAGTCGGTGACGGTGACGCTGTCGGCCGTGATGGTGACGAGCTGGTCCTGGCCGATGGCCATGGCGCGCCGGGTGTGCTCCACGAAGGCCGCAACATCTGAGCCGAGGAAGTTCTCGCCGTCACCGAGGCCGATCACCAGTGGGGAGTTGCGGCGTGCTCCCACGACAACCCCTGGCTGGTCCTTGTGCAGCACGAGCAGGGTGAATGCGCCGTGCAGCCGGTCGACAACATTGCGCAGCGCAAAGGCAAGGTCGTGGGTCTTCTGGTATTCAAGACCAACAAGCAGGGCGGCGACTTCGGTGTCCGTCTCGCTGGTGAAGACGGTATCGGGGTGAGCTGCCACGAGCTCGGCTTTGAGCTCGGCAAAGTTCTCGATGATGCCGTTGTGGATGAGCGCGAGCTTGCCATCGTCGCCCAGATGCGGATGCGCGTTTTGGTCGTTGGGGCCGCCGTGGGTCGCCCAGCGGGTATGCCCGATTCCCGTCGCACCGTTCGCCAGCTCGAGGCCGTCGAGATCGTCGATGAGCACCTGCAGCTTGCCGGCGCGCTTGCGAGTGTGCAGCATGCCCTCGGGGTCGATCACCGCGATACCGGCCGAATCGTAGCCACGGTATTCGAGTCGACGCAACCCTCCCAGCAGTACTTCGATGCTCTGGTTGCTGCCGACATAGCCCACGATTCCACACATGGAATGTGATTTTACGGCACGCCCGCCACCCCTCCCTGCTTGCACCGAGCGCCTGCGTCTCCGGTAACCTGATTTCTTATGTCCGACAAGGCCCTTTCGACCGCGGCCCACTCGACGCCCGCCCACTTGACTCCTTTCGTTGAGATTGATCGCGCCGACTGGGCGGCCCTCGCACCCACCACCGAAAATCCCTTCTCCCCGACCGAGATCGTGGGGCTCCGCGGCCTCGGCGACCGCCTCGACCTCAGCGAGGTGACGGATGTCTACCTCCCCCTCAGCAAACTCATCAGCCTGTACGCGATGGGCGCGCGACAGCTCCACCGCGACACGAGCCGTTTCCTCGGCCATGATTCGCCCGCCACTCCCTTCGTCATCGGCGTCGCCGGATCCGTCGCGGTCGGCAAGTCAACGAGCGCCCGGATCCTGCGGGAACTGTTGTCCCGATGGGAAGACACTCCTCGTGTGGAGCTCGTCACAACCGACGGATTCCTGTTGCCGAATGCCGAGCTCGAGCGACGCGGACTCCTGGAGCGCAAGGGTTTCCCGGAGTCATATGACCGACGAGCGCTGCTGCGATTTGTGACCAAGGTGAAGAGCGGCGCCGAGGAAGTTCGTGCTCCGTTCTATTCACACCTCAGCTACGACATCATCCACGACGCCGAGATTGTGGTGCGACGCCCCGACATCCTCATCGTCGAGGGTCTTAACGTTTTGCAGCCACCCTCGTCCGGCCACGGACTCGCCATCAGCGATCTCTTCGACTTCACCGTGTACGTGGACGCCCGCACCGCCGACATCGCCCGCTGGTACGAGGAGCGATTCCTCAAGCTGCAGCAGGGCGCATTTTTGAACCCCAAGTCATACTTCCACCGGTTTGCGAGCTTGAGCCCTGAGGAAGCGGCGGCGCGATCCTCCGATATCTGGAAACGCATTAACGAACCGAACCTACTGCAGAACGTTCTGCCCACGCGATCTCGTGCCGACCTCGTGCTGCGCAAGGGATCGGATCACGCCGTCAACAGTGTGCTGATCCGCAAGCTCTGAGCTTGGGCGACGCGGTTCTTCGGCGTGGAGATCAGCGCGTGAGCTGGGCGCGAACCACACCGGCGAGGGATTCGGCGATCTCCTCGGCGGTGGACTGATCCTCGGCCTCGACCATCACTCGAACCATCGGTTCCGTGCCGGATTTGCGCAACAGAACCCGGCCGGACTCACGCAGTCGCTCCTCCGCGGCGATCACTGCGGTGCCAATCACCACATTCGACGCGAGCGCATGGTGGTCGACATCCCGCACGTTGATCATGACCTGCGGGTAGACCGTCATCACGGCCGCGAGCTTGGCGAGAGACTTGCCGGTGCGGGCCATCTCGGCCAGCACGTGCAGACCGGTGAGGATGCCGTCGCCCGTCGTCGCGAACTGGCTCATGATCACGTGACCGGACTGCTCGCCGCCCAGGCTCAGCTTCTTCTCGTTGAGCGCCTCGAGTACATAGCGATCGCCAACGGCAGTCTGTATCAGTGTGATGCCCTGCTCCGCCATCGCCACCTTGAGGCCGAGGTTCGACATCACTGTCGCCACGAGGGTGTTCTGGGTGAGGAGTCCTCGCTCCTTCATCGAGACCGCGAGGATCGCCATAATCTGGTCGCCATCCACCACCCGCCCGAGATGGTCAACCGCGAGGCAACGGTCGGCATCACCGTCGTGGGCGATGCCGACGTCAGCACCGTGTTCGAGCACCGCGGCGGCGAGTACATCGAGGTGGGTCGAGCCGACTCCGTCATTGATGTTGTACCCGTCGGGGTCGGAGCCGATTACCGTGACGGTGGCACCAGCATCCGTGAAGACCTCAGGCGAGATTCCCGCGGCGGCTCCATTGGCGCAGTCGAGCACCACATGGATGCCTTCGAGCCGGTGCGGAAGCGTCGAGAGGAGATGCAGAACATAGCGATCTTCAGCATCCGCGAAACGGCGGATGCGACCAACCTCGACACCGGTCGGAGCGAGTTTCTTCTCGCCGAGAGCTGCCTCGATGCGGTCTTCGACCTCGTCAGGCAACTTGGTGCCCCCGGCGGCGAAGAACTTGATGCCATTGTCGGGGGCCGCGTTATGAGATGCCGAGATCACCACTCCGAAGTCGGCTTTCACATCCGCGATCAGGAATGCGGCCGCCGGAGTCGGAATGATTCCGGCGTCGAGTACATCCACGCCCGAGCTTGCAAAACCCGCCATGACCGCCGCGGCGATGAACTCGCCAGAGACCCGAGGGTCGCGAGCTACGACACCGACCGGCCGACGTCCGGAGGCGCGACGACCATCAGCAAATCGCCCTTTGCCGAGCACGACGGATGCCGCCTGGGCAAGCCCGACAGCGACTTCCACCGTGATGACATCGTTCGCGAGGCCCCGAACGCCATCGGTGCCGAAGAGCCGAGGCATAGAAGCCGATCAGCCGGTGCGCGTTAGCGCTTGGAGAACTGAGGAGCCTTGCGCGCCTTCTTGAGTCCGGCCTTCTTGCGCTCCTTGACGCGAGCGTCACGGCTGAGGAATCCGGCCTTCTTGAGGGCTGCGCGGTTGTTCTCCTCGTCGATCTGGTTCAGCGAGCGGGAGATGCCAAGCCGCAGCGCGCCAGCCTGGCCGGACGGGCCACCGCCGGTGATGCGAGCAATCACGTCGTAGCTGCCGAGGAGGTCAAGGATCTTGAACGGGTCGTTGATGAGCTGCTGGTGGAGCTTGTTCGGGAAGTAGTCCTCGAGGGTGCGGCCGTTCACCGTGATGGTGCCAGCTCCGGGCGCAATGCGCACGCGGGCGATGGCCTGCTTACGACGACCGACGGCTGCGCCGGGAACGTTGAGAACGGCACGGGGTGCTTTGGTTTCGGCCGCAGGAGTGGTCTCGGTCGAGTAGCTTTCGAGAACTGTCTCGCCGAGTGAATCTTCGATCTTCGCCATGATGTTTACGGATCCTTAAGTTTTCTTGGCGCGCGCTACTGCGCGACCTGGCCGAGGGTGTAGGTCTTGGGCTGCTGGGCAGCGTGAGGGTGCTCGGCGCCGGCGTAGACCTTGAGCTTGGTGAGCTGGGCGCGGCCGATAGAGTTCTTCGGCAGCATGCCGCGAACGGCCTTCTCCACGGCGCGCGTCGGGTGCTTCTCCAGCATTTCGATGTACGTCATCGAACTGAGGCCGCCCGGGTATCCGGAGTGGCGGTACGCGCGCTTCTGGGCGAGCTTCGAACCGGTGAGAGCAACCTTCTCCGCATTGATGATGATGACGAAGTCACCCATGTCCATGTGCGGGGCGAAGGTCGGTTTGTGCTTGCCGCGCAGCAGGACCGCCGCATGGGTTGCCAGTCGTCCGAGGACGATATCGGTCGCGTCGATGATGACCCAGTCACGCTGGACATCTTCGGGCTTTGGTGAGAAAGTGCGCGTCACAGTAGTACTGCTTTCTTATGTCGAAATGAGGTGTTCGTGAATCCCACTCCGATGGATGTTCGCGAGACGATGTCGCCGCGAACGCTGCCGGTGGAGGGCTCAAGTTCGTGATGCCCGGTTACAGGACGCAGGCACCAAGGGTCAAGAATAGTCTGTGCGCATGGCTTCGGTCAAACTGCCCGGCGTTGGCCCTTCGGCCGAAGGGGATGCGCTGCCAACAGGCCGCCGATTACGTGTCGTCAGCGCGCGCGCGGCCATCTCCTCATCCGGGGGGTATCCCACCTCGATGAGCGTCAGACCTTTGGCCGGGAGCACCTTGAAGTCGCTCGGTCGGTCGAGTTCATCGCGAAGCTCGACGAGACGATCGGAATCGAGCTTGGATTCCCCGACCGCTATGGTCGCCCCGACGAGCGAGCGCACCATGCTGTGACAGAACGCGTCGGCGCGAACCTCGGCGGTCAGAACTCCATCATCGGCGCGCGTCCAGCGGAACAACTCGAGGCTCCGCACGGTGGTGGCCCCCTGGCGAGGCTTGCAGAACGCTGCCCAGTCATGCAGGCCGAGGAGGTCATGAGCGGCCTGGTTCATACGGTCGAGATCGAGCACGGCCGGATACCAGAGAGTGTGGCCTCGCAGCAGCGGGTTGCGGGGGGCCGAGGCATCCGCCACCCGATACTGGTACCGCCGCCAGGTCGCCGAAAACCGGGCGTCGAAGCCGTCTGGGGCAAAGGAACCACGCGACACGAAGATATCGGCGTTGAGACCGGCGATGCCATTGAGCCGGCGCCCAAGGGCACGCGGACCGTCGAAGCGCGCGCCAGGCGCGAGCGGTGGAGTCTTGCCACGCGGACGGGACAGCACGCCGAGCTGCGCGGCGGTGACATCCAGGTGGGCCACCTGTCCGGTTGCGTGCACCCCGGCATCGGTGCGACCCGCAACGGTGAGCGGCGCGACCGGACCGTGCTTGCCAAAAATGATCGCGAGGGCTGATTCGAGCTCGCCCTGCACCGTGCGCAACGCCGGTTGCGACGACCAGCCGAGGAAGTTACCGCCATCGTAGGAAAGGTCGAGACGAATGCGGGTGGTGCCGGGCGCTGGTGCCAACATGTTCGGGGATGCCTCACCCGCGTTCGCGCCAGGCTGATTCTCGACGTCCACATCGGAGAGTCTAGATCGGGCAGCTTCATGCGAAGACCCATGCCAATAACCAGCGGCGCGACGACCGGCGCAACCATCGGCGGAGTTGACCTCTCGCCCGGTCGCGACGAAACTCGAGTGGCCTGCCTATGACTTTCTCTCCCACCGTTTGTGACACTCCGGCTCCGGCGCCCGCTCGGGCGCCGGGCGCCAGCGCGCGGCGATCGTCCCACCTTGCCGGGCTCGACGGCCCTCGCGCCATCGCGGTCGGGGCGGTGATGCTCTATCACCTCGGTTCCGGCATTCTCCCCGGCGGCTATCTCGGCGTCGACGTATTCTTCGTGATCAGCGGATTCCTCATTACCGTACTCCTGGTTCGAGAAAAGGACTCGATCGGTCGCATCCGGCTTGGCGGATTCTGGATGCGCCGGGCACGCCGTCTTCTGCCGGCTCTCGCGCTCGTCGTGGGGGTGTCGGCATCTGCGGCGCTGGTGGTCGGCGGCAATCCCCTCGTGCACCTGGGGCGCCAGGTGCTCGGTGCCGCGACCTTCAGCAGCAACTGGCTGTCTATCGTCGCCGCCCAGAGCTATTTTGACGAAACAACGCCGGAACTGTTCCGCAACCTCTGGTCGCTCGCCGTCGAGGAGCAGTTCTACCCGGTATGGCCGCTCGTGATCCTGTTCGTGCTCGCGGTGCGCTCGCGGCGAGCGCGCGTTTTCATCGTGCTGGCGATCGCCGGCGGCTCTGCTGTGGCGATGGTTATTCTCGCCGGATCAGCAGACCCCAGCCGGGTCTACTACGGCAGCGACACACACAGCTTCGGCCTCGCGATCGGAGCCGCTCTCGCCATCCTGCATCGGGACTGGCCGGCGAGCACCGGTCGATTAGCAGAACGCATCCTGCCCGCGCTCTCCGCGATCGCTGTGTTCGGAATCGTCGCTCTGATGATCACGCTTCCGGCGGATAACCCCCTCGTCTACCGCGGTGGCCTCGTGCTGGTGGCCATGCTCAGCGTGGTGGCTATTGCGGGCGCGATCATCAGGGGCTCGCGCGTAGGTGCGGTGCTCGACTGGAGTCCGCTTCGCTGGATCGGCGCACGCTCGTACGGCCTCTACCTCTGGCACTGGCCGGTTTTCGTGCTGGTGACTGACGCTCTACCAACGCCGAGACCGCCGGGGACCGAGTGGATACTCGGCGGTATCACGCTGACGATCACGGTGGCCTTCGCCGGAGCCTCCTATCGATGCATCGAACACCCGATCCATCAGAACGGATTGCGCACAACTCTCAGTCGATGGATCGGCACTCGACCGCGCTCCGTCGAGCGCACAGGCGCGATCGGTTTGGCGATCGCGCTCCTGCTGACGCTCTTCACCGCGACGGGACTGGCGATAGTCGCCGACCCGGGCATGACCGATGCGCAGGCGGCAATCACACGCGGTCGTGAATCAGTGCTGCCCCCCAGCCCGGCGCCATCGCCCACTGCTACGACTGGTGCGCAGACTGGTACGCAGACTGGTACGCAGACTGGTGCGCCGTCGCCAGGCCCAGTACCAGTACCAGTACCGGTACCGGTACCGGGCTCAGCTTCTGTGCCCGCTGGAGACCAGATCGACGCCATCGGAGACTCCGTCATGCTGGCCTCGGCTGAAGAGCTGCAAGCGGGCTTTCCCGGAATCCAGATCGATGCCGTGGTCTCCCGACAGCTGTCCTCAGCCCCGGCGATCGTGCGGCAGCTGCGCGACTCCGGCACGCTGCGGCCGGTGCTCCTCATCGGTCTCGGCACCAATGGGCCAATCGATCGGCACTCCCTCGACCAGATTCGCTCGATCGTCGGGCCCCGCCACGAGATCGTTGTCGTCAGTGTGCAGGCTCCGCGAGGCTGGACAGACGGTGTCAACGGCACACTCACGCGCTTCGCTCAGCAATACCGCTCGGTTGAACTCGCCAACTGGCGGGAAGCCATCTCGACACGGCTCGATCTTTTGGCCCGCGACCAGATCCATCCCGGTCCGGCCGGTGGCCTGATCTACGTCCGCGCCGTGACGGATGCGTTGCAGCGCCTCGCCGACCTGCCGCCCGCCCGCGGGCCGAACGACTTCCGCCTCACTGGTAAGCCGCTCTAGCGAGCCAGTTCGGCGCACACGACCATCTCGGCATGTGACCAGCCGCCGCTCGCTGGCATTCGCATCGTGATGCTCGGGTTACTTCGCGCGGCTGGGCTGCACTCGGGGCGGCTCCCCCGGCATCTTCGGGAAGTCGGGCGGGAAGGGCAGCTCGCCGAGTCCGTCTGCGAGATCCCGTTCCCACCATGCGGATAGCCGGTCGAGCGTGCCCGGCTTCTCCCCCATCCGCTGCCAGGGGTCTCCTGTGCTGGCCAACCGGGTCGGCACCGTCAGCACGGTGAACGATCGTGGATCCACAGTCTCGAGTTCACTCCATTCAATCGGGCACGACACCGGGGCGTGGGCGAGCGCTCGCGGGCTGTAGGCGCCAGCCATCGTGCGATCTCGGTTGGCCTGGTTGAAGTCGACGAAGATGCGCTCGCCGCGCTCTTCCTTCCACCAGGCTGTCGTGACCTCCTTCGGCATCCGTCTCTCGAGTTCACGAGCCGCCGCGATCACCGCATGCCGCACGTCGAGAAACTCGCGCGTTGGCTCGATCGGTGCAAACACATGCACGCCGCGATTGCCGGAGGTCTTGACGAAGGCCTCGAGGCCGACTTCGGCGAGCACAGCACGCAGCTCGATCGCCGCAGGAATGACGTCATCGAAGTCGGTGCCCGGCTGTGGATCGAGGTCGATGCGCAACTGATCAGGATTGTCGGTGTTCTCCGCCCGGGATGGCCACGGATGAAAGACGATCGTATTCATCTGCACAGCCCAGACAGCCGCGGCCGGTTCGTCGATGACGAGCTGCGGATGGGATCGGCCGCTCGGATAGACGACCGGCACCGCGCGCACAAAGTCCGGCGCTCCCTTCGGCGGGTTCTTCGAAAAGAACTGCTCCCCGTCAATACCGCCGGTGAAGCGTTGAAGAGAAACCGGCCGGTCACCATTCGCTCGCACAAAGGCATCCCCGACCTCCACCATGTACTGAGCGAGGTCGAGTTTCGTGATGCCCGAGTCTGGCCAGAGCACCCGTGTCGGGCTCGAGATGCGCAGCTGCCGCACCCCGTGGGCTCCGGGCACAGAGAGGAATACCGCGTCGCTAGCCATAGTGCCACGGTACTCGCGAGGGGCATCCTCTGCCGCCGTATCCAAGTGAGTTAACGAGTGATGGCCCCACCGAAAGGCGGGGCCATCACTCGTTATGACGCTACTTCGTGGCGTCTGCTTCCGCAGCAGGAGCTTCCTCAGCAGCAGCTTCCTCAGCAGCAGGTTCCTCAGCAGCGACCTCGGCGACGGGCGCCTCCGCCTTGGCAGACTTCTTGGCCGACTTCGGCTTCGGCGTCACCGGCTCGAGTACAAGCTCGATCTGCACCATCGAGGCATTGTCTCCCTTGCGGAACCCCAGCTTCGTGATGCGGGTGTAGCCGCCCTCGCGAAACTCGACCAGTGGCGCGATCTCGGTGAATAGCTCGTGCACGACGGTCTTGTCGCCGATCGTCGCGAGCACGCGACGACGCGCGTGCAGGTCGCCACGCTTTGCAAACGTAATGAGCCTCTCGACGAGGGGGCGCATGCGCTTGGCCTTCGTCTCGGTCGTCTTGATGCTCTTGTGAGTGAACAGGGCAGCCGCGAGGTTCGCAAGCATGAGGCGCTCGTGCGCCGGTCCACCGCCGAGGCGGGGTCCCTTAGTTGGTGCAGCCATTAGTCAATTCTCCAGGTGTGAAAGTTGGTTCCGAGGGCCTAGTTGGCTTCTTCAACGTCGTCGTAACCGCTGTAGAAGTGCGCGCCGTCGAAGCCGGGCACGGTGTCCTTGAGGTCAAGGCCGAGCTCCACGAGTTTGTCCTTGACTTCATCGACTGACTTCTGTCCGAAGTTACGGATGTTCATGAGCTGCGTCTCCGAAAGGGCAACCAGCTCGCTGACCGTGTTGATTCCTTCGCGCTTGAGGCAGTTGTAGCTGCGCACAGACAGGTCGAGGTCTTCGATCGGCATGCTGAGTTCACTCGAGAGCACGGCATCGACCGGAGCCGGACCGATTTCGATACCCTCCGCTGCCGAGTTGAGTTCGCGGGCGAGGCCGAACAGCTCGGTCAGTGTGCGACCGGCCGAAGCGATCGCATCGCGAGGCGTGATGGCATTCTTGGTCTCGACATCGACAACAAGGCGGTCGAAGTCAGTACGCTCACCGGCACGAGTCGCCTCGACGCGGTAGGTGACCTTGAGCACTGGCGAGTAGATCGAGTCGATCGGAATCTGGCCGGCTTCGCTGAACTCACTGCGGTTCTGCGTCGCTGAGACGTATCCGCGCCCTCGCTCGATGGTCAACTCGAGTTCGAACTTCGCCTTTTCATTGAGCGTTGCGATAACGAGCTCAGGATTGTGGATTTCGACACCGGCCGGGGCCGATATGTCAGCGGCCGTGACCTGCCCCGCGCCCTGCTTGCGCAGATAAGCGGTGATCGGCTCGTCGTGCTCGCTTGAGACCACGAGGCCCTTGATGTTCAGGATGACCTCGGTGACGTCTTCCTTCACGCCGGCGACAGTCGAAAATTCGTGCAGCACGCCGTCGATGCGGATGCTCGTGACGGCAGCTCCCGGAATCGAGGAGAGGAGCGTGCGGCGAAGCGAGTTGCCAAGGGTGTAACCGAAACCGGGTTCAAGCGGCTCGATGATGAACCGCGAACGGAACTCGGAGATGTTCTCTTCGGTAAGAGTTGGACGCTGTGCAATAAGCACTGGTGATTCCTTTCGGCGAAGTGTCCGCTATTTGACACTTGTGCGTTCGACGGGGTGGCTGGCCCGCCGGTCTATTGAGTTGTGTTCAAAAACCAAGTGCTGGTGAAGCTGATCGGCGAGCTGGCCGTCCATGGCCGTCTCATGACCCCGATGATCGAGTCTGTCGTGATCCGCCGCAAGACGGTCTCGCCAGAGAAAACCATCGATCAATCAGTCGTTAGACCCGGCGTCGCTTCGGCGGGCGGCATCCGTTGTGCGCCTGCGGGGTGACGTCGTTGATCGATCCGACCTCGAGGCCGGCAGCCTGGAGGGAGCGGATCGCGGTCTCGCGGCCGGAGCCGGGACCCTTGACGAAAACGTCGACCTTCTTGACACCGTGCTCTTGCGCCTGGCGGGCGGCAGACTCGGCGGAGAGCTGAGCCGCGAACGGCGTCGACTTCCGCGAGCCCTTGAAACCGACCGTGCCGGACGAAGCCCAGCTCAGCACGGCCCCGGTCGGGTCGGTGATGGTGACGATGGTGTTGTTGAAGGTCGACTTGATGTGGGCCTGGCCCACGGCGATATTCTTCTTCTCTTTACGACGCGGCTTACGAGCGGCCGATTTTGGTGCTGCCATTGTGTTCTCCTAAAACCTATATGGCGATGCGAGGGGAACTCGCTATCGGGCCTTCTTCTTGCCGGCGACGGTGCGCTTCGGGCCCTTGCGGGTGCGAGCGTTGGTCTTGGTGCGCTGTCCGTGGACCGGGAGCCCACGGCGGTGACGGATGCCCTGGTAGCTTCCGATCTCGACCTTGCGACGGATGTCGGCGGCCACCTCACGGCGAAGGTCACCCTCCACCTTGAAGTTCCCTTCGACGTAGTCGCGGAGCGCGATGAGCTGGTCATCGGTCAGATCCTTCACACGGATCTCGCCGCTGATTTCGGTATCGGCGAGGGTCTTCAGTGCCCTCGTGCGGCCAACACCGTAGATGTAGGTCAATGCGACCTCGACGCGCTTATCGCGCGGGATGTCGACTCCTGCTAGACGAGCCATTGTGGCTTCTCCTGGTTGTGAGTGGAGGTCTGTAGCAGCACCGGTGCAGTGGCCTCCGACCACTGGTGTCCCCGGTTCCGTTCGAATCGAACGGATACGGATCTGGTGCTGCTATTTGGAACGGGTGAAACTCTTAGCCCTGGCGCTGCTTGTGGCGCGGGTTGTTCTTGCAGATGACCATGACGTTGCCGTTGCGGCGGATGACGCGGCAGTGCTCACACATGGGCTTGACGCTGGGGGCGACCTTCATTTTTTTCTTCTCTCGCTGTCTTCGTACTAATTCGTTGATCGAACACGTGTTGATCGAACATGTCGAGTGCACGAATCAGCCGTTACTTTCCAGCTGTCGCGCGCCTGGTTGGCGCTACTTGTAGCGGTAGACGATCCGGCCGCGGGTCAGGTCGTATGGGCTCAGCTCTACAATCACGCGGTCCTCAGGGAGGATACGGATGTAGTGCTGGCGCATCTTCCCCGAAATATGGGCGAGTACTCTGTGG
>JANYEI010000208.1 GCA_025363205.1 Frigoribacterium sp. | reverse complement strand
CGCGGCTGGCAGCATAAGAACCATGCGCGCCTCATCGAAGCGATGCGACTCGTTCGTGCCGAGCGGCCCGACATCCGTCTCGTTCTCACCGGCGGTGCTCTCGACCAGCTCGGCAACGTGCCGGACTGGGTCGACCGGCGCGGGCTTGTGAGCCGTGACGAGCTGAAGGACCTCTACCGCTCCGCCGCGGTGCTCGCCTTCCCGAGCCTCTACGAGGGATTCGGGCTTCCGCCGCTCGAGGCGATGGCTTCCGGATGCCCGGTCGCGGCCTCCGATGCCGGCTCGATCCCTGAGGTGTGCGGCGATGCGGCCGTGCTCTTCGACGCAACCGATCCCGACGCGATCGCGGCCGGCATCCTGGATGCGCTCGCTCTCGGCTCAGAATTGGCGAAGCGAGGGCTGACCCACGTGCGAAAATTCACCTGGGAACAGTGCCGAGACGTGCACGTCGATGTGTATCGGAGTGTGGCATGACCAACACGGAATCTACCCAGCGATCGCTCGTCACCGGTGCTAACGGCCAGGACGGTGTCTACCTGGTGGAGAGGCTGCTCGACCAAGGCGACGAAGTGCACGGCATGTGTCACTCGCACGCCGGCGCCGCCCTCCTCACCAAGCTGTTTCCCGCGGTCACCGCTCACGTCGCCGATCTGGGCGATGCATCGGGAACCCGCGAGCTGGTCGATGCGATCGAACCGTCCCGCCTCTTCAACCTCGCCGGCAATACCTCGGTTGCACGATCGTGGGAGTTTCCGGCGGAAGCGGCCGATGTGCTCGGTGTCGGCCCAACGCGCCTGCTCGAGGCGTCCTGGAACCTGTCGCAGCGCACCGGGCGCGAAGTACGGATGCTGCAGGCCTCGAGCGCAGAGATATTTGGCGACGCCACCGAGGTGCCCCAGACCGAGAACACTCCGATTCATCCCGTGACGCCCTACGGCGCGGCGAAGGTCTTTGCGCACCAGATGGCGGGGATGTATCGCGCCCGCGGCATGTATGTCAGTTCGGCGGTGCTCTACAATCACGAGTCGCCTCGGCGACCGGAGACGTTCGTCGCACGCAAGATCGCGGTGGCGGTCGCTCGCATCGCGCTCGGCCAGCAGGACACCATCACTCTCGGCAACATCGACGTGCACCGCGACTGGGGATACGCGCCCGACTACGTTGACGCGATGATCCGCATCCTCTCCCAGCCGATGAGCGACGATTTCATCGTCGCTACCGGGGTGTCTCACACCGTGCGCGAATTCGTGGCAGAAGCCTTCTCAGTGGCGGGGGTGAGCGATTGGCAGGACCGGGTGATCATCGATCCCGGCCTCTACCGCCCGGCAGACCCCAAGCAACTCGTCGGTGACCCAACCCGGCTGCGGTCGATCGGCTGGGCACCGAGTGTCACGTTCCACGAGCTCGTCGGCATCATGATCACGGCGGAACTCGAGCGTCTCTCCGCGGCGCCGTGACCTCGTCGGAGACGAGACGCACCAGCCGGCTCCAGACAGCATGGCGGCACATGGTTCTTCGGTATGAGCGCTTTACCGTTCCGCGTCCCGATCACCTCCCCAGTCGCCGAGTTCTGCTGGCGTTCCCCGCCGCTATTCTGCTGTTCGGCATCATCGCCGTCAGCCTCGCGATAAGCGGGACCTCGTCAGGAGAAATGTACGGACGGGTTTTCGCCGGCAAAGATCCGGCTCTGATCGCAGGGCAACCGCAAATCATCCGATCCGATGAGTGGTACGTGAACACCGCCTGGTCTATCTCGCAGGTGCAGCAGGGACTTCCGGAGACCAACCACACCATGCCCGGTGGTATGGACGCAGCACTGCCGCATGATCTCCCCCGCGCAGACTGGTCGGTAATTTTCCGACCGCAGCTGTGGGGCTACCTTTTCTTCGATGTAGACCACGCCACTGCGTTCAAATGGTGGATTGCCGCGCTCGCTTTCATCGCAGCGGCTTACGTGTTTCTGGTTACCGTGCTTCCCCGCCGACCAGTAATGGCCGCCGCTCTGGCAGTTGGGTTTTTCTTCAGCCCGTTCTTCCAGTGGTGGTTCCAAACTGTCATCTTCTGGCCGCTGGCCTGGGCTTTCGTCACCCTGACAGCAATGCTGTGGGCGGTGAGGGCTCGCACGGGAAACGCTCACTGGATCTGGGCCGCGCTCGTCGCCTTCTTGACGGCGATCATGGCAATGGGCATCTACGCGCCGTTCATCGTGCCGGTTGTGTTGCTCGTCGCTCTCTTCGCCGTTGGCCTGGTGATCGAGGAGAGGCGCTCCGGGCGCACCTGGCGCACTCTTCTTCTCCACGCCGCGCCCATCCTCGCAGCAGGTGCGATGGGCGGGATCGTGACACTGCTGTGGCTGCGTTCGAAACAGAAAGTCCTTGATGGTTTTCTCGCCACGTCGTACCCGGGCCAGAGACTCACCGAGACGGGATCCGCGCATGTGGCGACCGGCGCACGCACCATCGGCTCATCATTTTCCGAGTCGCTCTCCCGGGGCAATGGTCTGCTCAACATCAACGCATCGGAAGCGGCGACGTTCTTCCTCATCGGCGCGTTCCTGATCCCGGTGGTCGTGGGGATTGTCTACCGGTCAGCAAGAAATCGGGCACCACTCCCGTGGGTCCTCATCACGATGGTTACCTTCATTGTGATCATCGCAGCCTTCAGCTACGTTCCCGGATGGGATGCGATCGCGCACCTGCTCTTTCTCGACCGTTCCACCGATGCGCGCCTTCGGATCGGCCTCGGCCTCGCGTCGTTCGTCATATTGGCGCTGACGATTCGCTATTTCGATGACACGAAGACCAGGGCTGGGCTTCCTCTCTCGATCGGGTCAGTCGCCGCATTCCTCTTGTCGCAGATCGCAGTCGCCCTCGCTGTCATCCACTTCGGCGGAATCGCTACCCTCACGCACGATGCTCCGACATGGTGGCTCATTGCTCTCGTCTCTGCCGCATCGATCTATTTCGTTGCGCGCCGGCGACCGGTCATCGGCGCTGCGCTTTTCCTTGTCATAGGAGTGACCGGCACCATCACGGTCAATCCGATCTACGTCGGAGTACTGGACCTTCGCACCGCCCCGGTGACGCAGTCCGTTCAGAAAGTCAATTCGCGAGATACGGGAGTGTGGGTCGGAATTGGTGACGTGGAGACCTCGGCTGTGCTGATGGAATCTGGCGTGACCGCGTTCAATGGGATGCAGGGGGCACCGTCGCTGAAAATGTGGAAAGAGATCGACCCGACGGGCCAGTATCGCTTCAACTGGAACCGCCTTGCCGGGGTTGGCTGGGTACCGGGCGTCGGCGAACCCGTGGTGAGCAACCCCGCCGCAGACCAGATCATCTCGACGTTCGATGCCTGTTCACAATTCGCCCAGAAACACGTGGACTACGTGCTCTCGACCGATCGAGAGATCGCGTCGCCCTGCCTCACTGCAGAAAAAGCAATTCCCGCTCCGAGGACCACCTTCACGATCTACCGCGTGATCCCGCGACCCTAGAGTTCTTCGTTGCGGCGTCTGAGGCGGCTTCTAATCCGCTGGGCCACCACTCGTGGCCCACCGGTCTTCAGGTAGTGGGTGAGCAGTCCGATGTCATGCCGCAGCCCCGACGGCTTGACCCGCTGGCGCGGTCTCACCGCCGCGAGTCCCGTCCCGGAGCCCAAGTGGCGGTTATCACCGGCGTGCCGTGCATCCGCGATGAAATCGACGAGCGGCGCGAGGGCGCGCTCCCAGAAATAGTCCTCGCGCACCCGGGCGATGTTGGATTTGGCCATGGAGATGAAGTCCTCATCGAACAGCACCTTTTCGAGTCCCGCGGACAGTGCCTCCAGATCGCCGGCGGGAACTACGACGCCGAGCGTTTCGGCCTGAATCAGCTCTGCGAAATGATCACCTTCTGTCACGACCATCGGAAGCCCCGCCCAGAGGTAGTCGAGGATGCGCGTTCGAAAGGAAAACGTAGTTTCGATGTGGGAGAAGTGTGTGCTCACCCCGGCATCCGCTTCGGTCAGGTAGTTCTGGCGATCCGCATAGTCGACCCACGAGGGGTTGAAAAAAACCGTAGTGTCCAGGGCGCCGAGTTGGGCGGCGAGACTGCGGGACTCCGCGACGATTTCCATCTCGGGCACACCGGGGTGCGGATGCTTCGTACCCTGAAGGAACAACCTGACGTTGCTTCTTCTCGTTGAAAGATCGGCGACTGCTCGAATGAGGATCTTCGGATCGAACCAGTTATAGAGTCCGCCACTCCACAGGACCACCTTGTCGGTGCTCGCTATGCCCGGCTGAACGCCCTTGAGCACATTTCGCACATGCTCCGGCGGCGTCGATGGGAGTCCGAACGGCACCACTCCGATGAGCCCAGCGAGATCCGGGTCGCCGTCGTAGTTGGCGGGGTTCACTCGACCGAGTGACGCCAACTGGCCCAGCCAGAACATCCGCTGCCGATCCGACGCACTCAGGAAGAAGTCGCCGCGCTTCATCTGCTCGTTCAGCACGTCGGTGGCGTCGCTGACCTGCGTCGACCACTCTGCCGCCGGCAGCTGACGACCCTGCTCGAGCTGCTCGAGGTGCATCGGGTCGTAGATGTCGACGACCAAGATTTTGCTTGTGCGTCGGAGCGCTTCGAAAACCGCCATGGCGTGACCCTGAAATATGATGACGTCGGCCCACTCTTCGAGCTTGTTGAATGCCCGATCATCCCCCGGACTGACGTGCACGATATCGAACGGAGCACCGATCGTCTCAACGCCGCTCAGCGTCACGAGGGTCACCGAGTTGTCTCGCGAAAGCAGGTCGGCCATGTTCCACGCTCGGATTGCTGGGCCAGCGAGCTTTTTACCGATGGGGTCACCGGTGATGATGAGTACCTTGGTCGCGACGGGCGGATCGGCGACATCGAAGACGGTGACGATATTCTCGTAACCGCGGAGGTAGCCCTCCTCCTGGTAGACGGGGGCATCGGCTTCACCGAACAGCCGCCAGATGCGACTGTCCGAAACGGTGCGTGATGCCTGGATCTCGTCGCGGGCGATCCGGAGTGCGGGAAGTCGTTCCACGAACTGGTCAATGGCGTACATCGCGGAGATGGTCACCTTCGGCATATCGATACTCTCTTCGCTGTCGCCCCCGGGCTTGCGAAGGTCAAACGACGATGAATCCAGCTTGCCGCGTGTGACGGCGCGCCGGATCGAGAGAGAAATAGCGGCGGGTAATGCCTCGGCGAGGGTTTCGGCACTCACGTTCTTGTACAGCGTGAAGAGGGCATTTCGTTCGAGGAGATAGGTCTCTTTATACGAACCGAATTCCTTCATCGATGCGTGGTGCTTGTGGAATGCGAGCGATTTGGGCTCGTATGCGAATCTCCAGCCGCGGAGGTTGAGCCGCCAGCCGAAGTCAACATCCTCGAAGAACATGAAATAGCGCTCATCGAAACCACCGAGTTCGTCATAGACCGAGCGACGGACGAACATCGCCGATCCAGTGCCGAACAGCACATCTTTCGGAAGATCCGGCGTGGACGGAATCGCCTCGGCGGTGTCAGGCTTGTAGCCCATGCCGTACCACGTCATTGCCGAGCCGATGTAGTCGACCAGGTTTCCATCCCAATCGAGCACTCGGCTTGCGACTGCGCCGATGTTCGGTGATTCTGCAAACTTCTCGACGGCGGCGCGCACCCACTGCGGATCGGGCCGGGCGTCATTGTTCAGCAGCGCCACGAATTCGCCCGTCGATTCGGCGACTCCCGCGTTGCATCCGCCGGCAAACCCTGCGTTTACCG
Organism: Frigoribacterium sp.; assembly: GCA_025363205.1. GTDB lineage: Bacteria > Actinomycetota > Actinomycetes > Actinomycetales > Microbacteriaceae > Lacisediminihabitans. Next base: position 954 of record JANYEI010000208.1, on the reverse strand, counting down.
CTGAGACCACCAGTTTGACCTGCGGCGCCGCGGCCCTGATGAGTTCGGCGCTGTCATCACCTGAGGCATTTTCGACTACAACTATCTCAAGACGCCCGACCGGCCAATCCATCAGCTCGAGGTTGGCGATCGCTTCGATCGTGTCGCTCGCGCCCTTGAAGTTCACGAGCACTACCGATACGACGCCTGATCGCGTTGTGAGCATGCCAGCCTCTCTAGCGCGGATATAAGCGTCGGAAGTCTACCAACGACGGTTACCACTTCTAGACCGCAGTCGACGAAGCAACCCGGTGACCGTTCGCATGGGAGCCGTTATCCTCCACGAAAAGCTCTGTTCCAGCCCGTCCACTCGTGTCTTGAAGGCGATCTCCTTCTCGACGCCAGCGAGGACGAGGTTCTGAGAGAGGTCTGCTGCACGTTCCCCGGTGAGGCAGAACGAGACGAGTGGTGCAAGTACCTTGTCCCACGTCATCGTCGAGCTATAGCGAGTGACCCGCTTCACCGTTGCCGCGTGCTCGTCATCGTCGAACAACATCTTTTCGAGAGCTTGCTCAAGCGCGTCCACATCCTCAGGGGGAACAACCTGGCCGAGCTGATGATGTTCGATGATTTCGGCAAAGGTATCGCCGGCGGTGCTCACAATCGGGAGCGAAGCCCACAGGTAGTCAAGAATCCGCGTGCGAAAGCTGAATGCGGTCTCGAGATGATCGAGGTGAGTACTCACTCCGACGTCGGCGTCGAGAATGAAGTTTGCGCGCTCTTCGTAGGGAACCCAACCCTCATTGAAAAAGACCACAGAGTCGATCAAGCCGAGCTTGCTTGCGAGCTTCTGAGCATCCACAGACATTTGCATTGTCGGCACGTTCGGGTTGGGATGCTTCACGCCAAGGAAGAAGAGTCGAACGTTGGGACGCTTTTTCACCAGAGCGGCTACGGCGTAGATAAGGGTGAGCG
>JANYEI010000171.1 GCA_025363205.1 Frigoribacterium sp. | reverse complement strand
GTCATCCGCTCGAACGTGTCCGAGGTGGACTGGCGCATGTTGGTGAGTTGCTTCTCCTTGGTGATGTTCACATCCATGTCGTCGGCTCGCGAATTCTCACCGACGACCATGCCCTCGTAGACCTCCTGGGTCGGCTCGACGAAGAACGACATGCGCTCCTGAAGTGCCACCATGGCGAACGGGGTGGCGACACCGGAGCGGTCGGCCACGATCGAGCCGTTGACGCGCGTGGTGATCTCGCCGGCCCACTGCTCATAGCCGTGCGAGACGGCATTGGCGATTCCCGATCCGCGGGTAATGGTGAGGAATTCGGTGCGGAAGCCGATCAGTCCACGAGACGGCACGACGAACTCCATGCGAACCCAGCCGGTGCCGTGATTCGACATGCCTTCCATGCGGCCCTTACGCGAGGCGAGAAGCTGGGTGATGGCGCCGAGGTATTCTTCCGGGGCATCGGTGGTGAGGTGCTCGAAGGGCTCGTGGATCTTGCCGTCGACACGCTTGACGACCACCTGCGGCTTACCGACGGTGAGCTCGAAGCCTTCGCGTCGCATCTGCTCGACGAGGATGGCGAGGGCCAGCTCTCCTCGACCCTGCACCTCCCAGGCATCCGGGCGTCCGATGTCGACGAGCTTGATCGAGACGTTACCGACCAGCTCGCGGTCGAGGCGGTCCTTGACCATTCGGGAGGTGAGCTTGTGGCCCTTGACCTTGCCGATCATCGGGCTGGTGTTGGTGCCGATGGTCATCGAGATGGCCGGGTCGTCTACCGTGATCGTCGGCAGCGGGCGTACGTCATTGGGGTCGGCGAGCGTCTCGCCGATAGTGATGTCCTCGAAGCCGGCGACGGCGACGATGTCCCCCGGCCCCGCGGATTCGGTCGGGAAACGGTCGAGGGCGCGCGTGATGAGCAGCTCGGTGACCTTGACGTTGTGCACGGATCCGTCGTGCTTGACCCAGGCCACGGTCTGGCCCTTTTTGATGGTGCCATTGAAGACACGCAGCAGTGCGAGGCGACCGAGGAACGGGGAAGCATCCAGGTTGGTGACGTGCGCCTGGAGCGGGTGCTCGTCGTCATAACGCGGTGCTGGGATGTGCTGAAGGATCGCGTCGAACAGCGGCTCGAGGTCCTCGTTGTCGGGTAACGTGCCATTTTCGGGCTTGTTCCAGCTGGCGGCTCCGTTGCGACCGGAGGCGTAGACGATCGGTACGTTGAGGATCGCGTCGAGGTCGAGGTCGGGATAGTCGTCCGACATGTCGCTGGCCAGGCCGAGGAGGAGGTCCTGGCTTTCGGTGACGACCTCGTCGATGCGGGCATCCGGACGGTCCGTCTTGTTCACCAGAAGGATGACGGGCAAGTTCGACTCGAGCGCCTTGCGCAACACGAAACGGGTCTGCGGCAGCGGGCCCTCGCTTGCGTCGACGAGAAGCACTACGCCGTCGACCATGCTGAGGCCACGTTCGACCTCACCACCGAAGTCGGCGTGGCCGGGGGTGTCAATCACATTGATGGTGATCGGTCCATCGGTGGCGTGCACGCCGGAGTACGAGACCGCGGTGTTCTTCGCGAGGATCGTGATTCCCTTTTCGCGCTCGAGATCATTCGAGTCCATCGCGCGTTCTTCCAGGTGCGCGTGCGCGGCGAAGGAGTTGGTCTGGCGCAGCATCGCATCGACGAGCGTGGTCTTGCCGTGGTCGACGTGAGCGACAATCGCTACGTTGCGCAGGTCATTACGGGTGGCGATTGCCATAGGTATACGTCCAGATTTGTCTCGAGAAGGAGGGAGGCCAGCGACAGAACCACCGGGCGGAAGAACCGCATTCGGGTGCAATCGTGACGGCAGAATCACGTCAGTGGTGCTCCGCACTGCACAGTCTACCTCGCGCAGGCTACCTCGTGCAGGGATCGGACCCTGGCCACCCTCGAATCAACCGCCGACCAGGCCCAAACATTCCAGAGCAGATTCGGCGAGAGCGGTAACGGCGAGGGTCGAGGGCCTCGGGGCATCCAGCGACGCGTCGTGGGCGCTTATTCGGAGGAGCCCAAACGCAGCAGCTCGCGACGCGTCTCGCGGCGCTCACGCTGCAGGACCGGATCGGGAAGCGGCACCGCAGCCAACAGTCGCTGGGTGTAGGGCTCCTTCGGATTGCGAAGGATCTCGTCGCGGGTTCCCACCTCCACAATTTTGCCCTGATGCATGACTGCAATGCGGTTCGCGAGCACGTCGATCACCGCGAGATCGTGAGTGATGAAGAGACACGCGAACTGCATCTCCTGTTGGAGGTTCTGAAGCAGCTGGAGAACCCGCGCCTGCACCGACACGTCGAGCGCACTGGTCGGCTCGTCGGCAATCAACAATTGGGGTTTCAGCGCGATAGCGCGGGCGATACCAACGCGTTGTTTCTGACCACCCGAGAGTTCGTGCGGAAACCGGCCTCGATATGCACGCGGAAGCTCGACGCTGTCGAGCAGACGTTCGACCTCGGTGAAGAGTGCTTGGCCCGTCATCTTCTTTGCCAGCAACAGCGGCTCTCCAATGCTCTCACCGACGGGCATGCGCGGATTGAGCGAGGAGGCCGGGTCCTGAAACACGATTCCGGCTTGCTTGTGCAACCGGCGGATATCGTCACGACCGGCCTTCGAGATGTTCTGGCCAACGACGGTCAGTGTCCCCTCGGTGATCGGAAGCAGTCCAATGGCAGCACGACCGAGAGTGGTCTTTCCCGATCCGGACTCCCCCACGAGGCCAAGGACCTCGCCGGCGTGCACCTGCAGGCTCACGTGATCCACCGCGCGAAAGGCAGATACCCGCCCGTGCTTCGGGTATTCGATCACCACGTCATCAAAATCGAGCACCACCGGCCGGCTATCCTTCGCCGCGGTCACCCGTGACTCCTCTGCGAGACGTTCGTTGATCTCGATGCGCTGCCTAAGCGCCGCGTCATCTCCGACATCGGTGGCGAAGGCGGCGGTTGTGTCGATCTCAGTACCATCGCGCTGCCCGAGGTGCGGCACGGCAGCCAACAGGGCTTTGGTGTACGGATGCTGCGGGTTGGCGAAAATCTCCAATGCGGTCCCGGTCTCCACAATCACGCCGTCCTTCATGACGGCGATAAAGTCTGCGAGGTCTGCGACCACACCCATGTCGTGAGTAATCAGCAGGATGGCGCTGTCAAGTCGGTCACGGAGCGAGCGCAGGAGGTCGAGGATCTCTGCCTGCACTGTCACGTCGAGAGCGGTGGTCGGCTCGTCGGCGATGAGCAGCGTCGGGTCGCAGGAAATCGACTGGGCGATCATCGCGCGCTGACGCTGACCCCCCGAGAGCTGGTGGGGATAGGAGTTGAAAGCCTTGAGTGGATCGGGCAGCTCCACCATTGTGAGCAGCTCAAGTGCCCGCTTCTTCGCTTCCGACGGCGCAATGCCGTAGTGCACGCGCAGCGTCTCAATAATCTGCGCACCGATCGTGTAGACCGGGTTGAGTGCCGTCATCGGCTCCTGGAAGATGACGGCTATCTCGCCTCCGCGGATACGGCGCATCTGTGGAGCGCGAATACCGGTGATCTCTTGGCCGTTCAGCTTGATACTGCCGCGGATGCGGCTGTTGGAAGGCAGCAGGTCGAGCAGTGCCATGGAGCTGGCGCTCTTGCCCGACCCGGACTCGCCAACCAGGGCAAGCACCTCGCCGGGCAAGATGCGATAGTTCATGTGGCGCGCAGCAGGAACCCACTCGTTGTCGACGCCGAAGTCGACGTTGAGATCGGTCACCTCGAGAACGGGGGTGCGCGGCTGGGAGTCCGCGGGCGTTGCCGACGAGTTCGTCGCAGGGATCGTGGTCATTACGGTTCCTTTCGGATGGACAAGTAGTCTGGGCTCGTCAACTGAGAGAGCGTGGAATGGCCGTGCGTCGAGCGACCGGGACCTGAGACGATTGATGCATGCCCCCGCTGCCCGGTCCTGAACGCGAAACCGTGAATTCTCGATTCAACCAGGTGCTGGCGACCGGCATTTGGGCCATATCGGCGGTGATTGCAGTCTCGCTCTTCCTGATCGACAGGACGAGTCAACTCGCCTACCTCGTGCCACTGGCGTTCGTGAACCTGCTCGTCTGGGAGGGGTTGTGGCGCCCCACCCTTGTGATCAAGGATGACGGCATCGAGGTGACGAATCCACTGCGCGACATTCACATACCGTGGACCGCTCTGGTCAATGTCGACACGAGGTTCGCCCTCACCCTGTTCACTCCTGGTCGCAAATTCGAGGTATGGATCGCTCCCTCGCCCGGTCGCTCCTTCGGCTACCGCAGCGCAGCCCTCGCCGAACGCGAGATTCGTCGCGTATCGCCGCACGCAAGCAGCACGGTCCGTCCGGGAGATTTGGTGACGAGCGAATCGGGTGCGGCCGCGAGTCTCGTGCGCTCCCGCTGGGAGTTGCTGCAAACATCGGGTTTGATCGAGGCGGGAATCGCCGACACGGTGACCGTCACGGTGCGTTGGCACTGGTGGGTGATCAGCCCGCTGGTGGTCCTGCTGGCCGGGTCGATTCCGGCACTTCTCATCGCTGGATAGTCGGGCCGGTGACGCCGCAACGGGAGTCATTTCTGTCCGGGTCCGGAGAGACCTTCGGTGTCGCCCGCCCGAACCTGCTCGTCTTCCGCGAGGCTGGGACGCTCCTCCCTCATCCGGCGAAGCGAAAAACGACGATGACGCGGGTCAAAGGCATCGCGCAGGCCGTCGCCGACAAAGTTCACCAGCAGGGCAAGCGAAACGATGAACAGCGCCGGCCACCAAAACAGCCAGGGACGGGTCTGGAATGCACTCTGGTTGCTGGAGATGAGGTTACCGAGTGAGACGTCGGGAGAGCGGATACCGAACCCCAGATAGCTGAGTGCCGTCTCGAGCAGGATCGCTGAGGCCATGATCAACGTCGCACTCACGATCACCACTCCGAGAGCGTTGGGAAGGATATGACGGAAAATAATGCGGGCGTCTGACGCGCCGGCAACACGCGCTGCTTCCACGAATTCACGCTCACGCAGCGAGAGGAATTCGCCACGCACCAACCGGGCGATACCCATCCAGGTGAAAAACCCGAGCATGACCGCCAGCGTCGGCGCACCGAATCCGCCGACCGCATGACCAACCACGGATCCGATGACGAGCGCGGGGATCACGATGAAAACGTCGGTGATACGCATGAGGATCGCGTCAGTCTTGCCCCGGTAGTACCCGGCGACGGCGCCGACAAAAACACCGATCATCGTGGCCAACAGGCCGATGACCACCATAACCAGCACCGAGTTTTGTACGCCACGCATCGTCATGGCGAAGTAGTCCTTGCCGATGCGGTCCTGGCCCCACGGGTGCTCACCCGCGCTGATTCCCTTGCCCCCCAGCCACTTCGGCAGCACCGAGAGCGTCGGATTTCCTCCGTTGACCTGATCGTTCAAGTCGGTGTAATTGAATTTCCACCACCCCGGAATCGGGCCAAGCCCGATCGCGGTGATTGCGTAGACAACAATTCCGAAGATCACAATGAGGGAGCCGACCGCCACCCTGTTGCGCAGAAAGCGTCGGAAGATCAGCCGACCCTGGCTCTCTGGCGCTTTGTGCTCGGGAATGATCGCCTCAGCGGCGAGCATCGACGAATTGTCTTGAGACATCAGTGCACTCTCACTCTCGGGTCGAGGGCCGCGTAGGCCAAATCGGCGAGGAAATTGAACAGAATCGCCATGCCGGCGATCACGATGAAGTAGCCCATTACCGGGTTGAGATCCCCCCGACCAAGACCCGCAAAGAAGAGCTGGCCCATTCCCGGGATTCCAAAGATCGCCTCAGTGATGATCGCCCCTCCGAGCAGAGCGCCGACGTCAAAGGCGACGAGAGTGGTGATCGGGATGAGCATGTTACGGAAGGCGTGACGAATCACGACGGTGCGCTCGGGCAGTCCTTTCGCCCGAGCCGTGCGCACGTAGTCCTGGCCCATCGTCTCGAGCATGCCAGCGCGGGCGTAGCGGGTATAGCTCGCGAATGAGATCAGCAACAGCGCGACAGTGGGGAGCAGGAAGTGGGTGAACGAATCGATCCCCGATACCCAGACATCCCCTCCCAGGTTCGGCGTCTGGTAGCCCACCGTCGCGATCGGCCTGCCATTGACCTCGCTGAAATAGGTGGGCCAAGACTGCATAAACCGGTCGAGCAGTACGAGGCCACCCGAGAGCAGAGCGGTGATCGACGCCACCTTCATCGACTGTGAGCGGTCGTATCCGCCCATCAGGAATCCCACGACGAGACCGACAACGACGGTGACGATTGCCAGGATGACGAGCGTGGCGGCCGACGAGATATTAAACAACCCCTGGAGGGCAAAGTAAGCGATCAGGGCCAGCACCACTACGATCAGACCGGAGATGAGAGCCCGGCGATTGCGCAGACCCGCAATAAGGGCCGTCAGACCCACGGCAACACCCACGGATAGCAGCAGGATTGCAACCGGACCAAGCCCCGGATGAAGTAACCAACCCGACAGGGAAATGAAGTAAAGCACGATGGCGGAGATGACCGACGTGGCCCCTCCGACGATCAACCGCCGTCGCCCGTCGCCGCCGATAATCGACTGGACTATCAACCCGAGAATCACCGCTATCGCGATAATGAGCGGTATGGCGATGATGGGTTTTTCAAGGAAGTTGTTGAATCCGATCGCGAAAAACTCTTTGAGCAGCACGGCAACGAGGAAGGACGGAAGCGAAAAGAGGAAGAAGCTGGTGAAGGTGATCACGTTGTCGAGGCCGCTGTACTGGCGCAGGGCGGTGATGATGCCGAGCGCGAGCCCCAACAAGATCGCAAGCACTAGCGCGCCCGTGACCAACTGGATCGTTGACTGCATCGCCCGCGGCAGAATATCCGTCACCTGCGCGTTGGAAATCGTAGAGCCGAGATCACACGCGTTAGCAAATGGAATGAGGCACTTGGCTGCGCCACCCAGCCAGAGAAACCAGCGGAGCGGCGGCGGCACATCCAGCTGCAGGCTCAGGGTGAGGGCCTGGATCAGCCTCTCTTTGTTGAGCGATTGCGATTGCCGGAGATCCGCGAGCGGATCCGAAGAGTAGGCCGTCAACATATACATGATGAAGGATGCTGCGAGAAGTATGAGGACCGAGACGAATATTCGCCTGAGGATAAAGCTCACCATCGATGGCTTCCTTGTTTGCTCGGTTCGCCGTGCGAATCGCTCCGTCGCGACTCTGACACGGCTAATTTACCGTGCCATCCGCCTTGTGGGCGTGACGGCACAAAAGTTCGAATTGGGCGGCACCGAGCTAATTCGGTTCGGTGCCGACACAGCTATGACCCCGATCCACCGTTGGGATAAACCGCGGTGCGGATCGAGGTCATAGCGTCAAAATTACTTGCCCTTGACGGTCCACTCCCAGAAGTTCCAGAATGGGCCGGTCTGACCGGCGAAGTAGGTGTCCACGCCGCTGACGCGGCTCGTGACGCCCGTGATACCCGGCGCCTGGAAGAGCGGGAGCCCGTAAGCATCGGTGTACGCCTGCTTATCCATCTTCTGCAGGATCGTGGTGATCTTGCTCGGGTCAAGCAGAGACTGGGTGGATAGCGCAAGCTTGTCCGTGCCCTTGTAGCCGTTGTAATTTCCGCCTCCGCTGGTCGACCAGATCTGCGGGACGCCGGCATAGCCGTAGCCCGGGTTGATCCAGCCGAAGAGCACGGCGTCATACGTGCCATCGCCGAGCTTCTTGCTCCAGTCGGGTGATCCCGCGTCCACGATCTTGAAGCCGGCCTTCGTGGCCGAGGCCTGAATCGCCTGGAACTCGTCGATCCGGTTGGGGTTCTTCGTGTTGTACATCAACTTGATTGTCGGTGTCGCTCCGGCCAGGAGGGCCTTCGCTCCGTCGATGTCGACCTTGGCGTAGTCCGATGAACCGTTCCCCTTGACCGAGGCTGCGTAGGCAGTCACCGCCGGCAGGAACTGCTGGGAATCGAGGATCTTCGCCTTCGGGTCCACCGGGGTCACGATCGCATCAAGAATTTGCTGGCGTGGGATGGTTTTGAGGAATGCCTGGCGCACCTTCAGGTCGGTGAAGACCGGCGAGTTGAAGGTGAGGTCGAGATGGTCATACGAGGCCTGAGCCCCGACGAGCACCTTCGCGCTTGTCGCCTTGAGCGCCTTGAGCGTGTCCGCCGAGGCCTGGGGGTTGATCACGTCGACCTCGCCGTTCGAGAGAGCGGAGATCTGGGCGTTCGCGTCCGGAATGTTCCGGAGGACGATCTTGTCGACCTTCGACTCATGCGCGCCGGTGTAGAACTTGTTCTTTACGAGCGTCAGCGACTGGGTCGGAACGAAATCGGACACGACCATCGGCCCACTCGAGACCAGTAGCGATTTGTCGGTCGGCATCGCTGTGACGTCATAACCGGTGTTGACGAATGCGGCAGCCTTCGCCAACGTCGGGTCTGCCGGGGTCGGCTTCGCCGGATCGCCCTTTGGCAGCTTCTTGAGCAGAGCCGTGAGTTCGGCTGCACTCTTGAGGCCGGCTTTTTCGGCCACAACGTGGGCCGGTTGTCCGATCGGAGAGAAGATCGCATAGTCGACATAGGGGCTCGAATACTTCATCGTCATCGAGAGGTTGTCAGAGCTGATGACGGGGAATGAGGGTCCATTCAGGGCCACCGTGCTTCCGGCGGTGGAGAAGTAGTTGGCGCCGGTTGTGACCTTGCCCGCATCATCGACCGTGCCGTTGTCGTAGAACCCGGTATTGGTTGCCCAGGCGAGAACCATGTCATCAGCGGTGATCGGCTTGCCGTCGGACCACTTGAGGCCCTTCTTGAGGGTGTACTTGACGGTGAGCGGGCTGTCCGAGGTCTTCTCGAGCTTGCCGAAGGAGTCATCGTAAATGACCTTGAACTTCGGGTCGACCGTGAAGAAACCCCCGGTCGTCATGTAGGAGACGAATCCGTTCGTGTCGAGGTTTGCGTCCGGAGTGTTGTAGTTGAACGACGTGAAGTCGTTCACGGTGGCGACCGTTACGGTTCCACCCTTTGCTGTGGTGGGGGTCGGCGTTCCGGACGTTGTGCACCCGGCGAGCACAACTGCCGTGGCGCCAGCAATGGCGACGACGGCGATCGCGTTACGCACCACTCTTCCTCTGATCTTCAATTTTCCTCCTGTGCAAGATGAGCAGACAACAGCTCTGTTTCTCGCGTGCTGCCGCGCTAGTTAGAAGAACACTAAGTAGGAGGTGCTCCCCTCGCCAAACTGTAGAGCCAAACGTTACACAGTGGTAATAGTCCAAACAAATTGTTGCGTCGCAAGAAGATTTATTGTGCGCAGACTACGGATTTCACAGTAATGTTGCGACTTTGAGGTGTCTCAAAGAGTGAACTGGTCGAATCAGGGCCAACCATCGAACCGGCGCGGTCTCCGCCTCAGTTGAATTCCACAAATTTCAACGGGTGGCCTCAGCCGGGTCACACCACTCGGCTGCACCAATCCCACGTCGATCGCAACAACAAAACCCGGACGCCCCACTGTCGAGCGAGCCGAGCACTAGGCCGGGACACCTGTCTTCAGGAGATCCGTCAGGCCGGCGCGCGGCGCTGGGAAATGACAGTAAACCTCGTGGCCAGGCGTCTTCTCGGTGAGCACAGGAAGTTCGGTGCGGCATCGGTCCTGCTGCACATCGGTGAGCTCTTCGCGGAACTTCTGGCAGCGGGTATGGAAGACACAGCCGGTTGGCGGATTGCTCGGGCTCGGAAGGTCGCCGGTGAGCAGGATTCGCTCGCGACGCCGTTCCTTGCGCGGGTCAGGCACTGGCACTGCTGACATCAGTGCGTGAGTGTACGGATGCAGCGGCTCGGAGTAAAGCGTGTCACGGTCGGCGATTTCCATGATCTTGCCGAGATACATCACCGCTACACGATCCGCGATATGGCGGACGACTGACAGGTCGTGCGCAATGAACACGAAAGCGACTCCGAACTCCTGCTGCAGGTCCTCGAGCAGGTTGACAACCTGAGCCTGCACCGAGACATCGAGCGCCGAAACCGGCTCATCGCAGACGATGAGTTTTGGGCGAAGGGCAAGGGCGCGGGCGATTCCGATGCGCTGTCGCTGGCCGCCGGAGAATTCGTGCGGGTAACGGTTGTAGTGCTCGGGGTTCAGTCCGACGCGTTCCATCATGCTCTGCACCTCCGCTTTGATACCGTGATCGGGCTTCACCCCCTGGATGCGGAAGGGTGCACCGACGATCGTTCCGACGGTGTGCCGCGGGTTCAGCGAGGAGAAAGGGTCCTGGAAAATCATCTGGATCTCGCTGCGATACGCCCTCATCTCCCGGGGTTTGAGCCCGGCGATGTCCCGACCGTTGAAGCGGATCTCGCCAGAGGTCGGCTCGAGGAGCTTGCTAATGACACGCCCGGTGGTCGATTTGCCACAACCGGATTCCCCGACGAGACCGAGGGTCTGGCCCTGCTCAACGGAGAAACTCACGCCATCGACCGCCTTGATCGGCTTGCCACGGCGGCCGAGGAGACCGGAGCTTCCCCCCGGGAAGTACTTTGAGACCCCCCGGACAGACAGGAGCGGCTCACTACGCGGCGTCGATGCTGGCGTGGATACTGCGGTGGTTTGATTAGTCACTGCGGAAGTTCTCTCTGTGTGAAACTTAAATCAGCGCGTTGGGCGGGACTAGAGATTCGGCGAAATCTCGGTGAGCCAGATCTCCTGGCGTTGCGCGGTTGGAATATGGCACCGTACCTCGTGACCAGGCGTCGCTCCCTGCTGGAGATCCGGATGCACGGTGCGGCACTTGTCGCCGTCGACCCGGTCTGTGAACGGGCAGCGCGTGTTGAACACGCATCCGCTCGGTACGTTGATGAGTGACGGTGGTGACCCGGGAATGGGGGTGAGACGCGTCTGGCGGTCTCGGTCCATTCGAGGCATCGAGCGCAGTAGGCCCCAGGTGTACGGCATCTCCGGCGCATAAAAGAGATCATCGACAAGGCCCTTTTCGACGCACTGTCCGCCATACATCACGAGAACCTTGTCGCAGGTCTCGGCGACAACACCGAGGTCGTGCGTGATCAGGATGACGGCCGAATTCAACTCATCGTGGAGTTCCTTGATCAGTTCAAGAATTTGGGCCTGCACGGTTACATCGAGAGCCGTGGTCGGCTCATCGGCGATCAGTAACTGCGGCTGGCAGATCAAGGCCATCGCGATCATCGCGCGCTGGCGCATTCCGCCGGAGAACTGGTGGGGATAGTCGTTGTAGCGGTTCGGCGCGTTCGGGATTCCGACTTTTTCAAGCATGCGGATGGCCTCCGCCTTGGCGTCCTTCTTTGACACCTTGGTATGAACGAGGTAGGCCTCACTAATCTGCGTGCCGACTGAATAGAAAGGATGGAGCGACGAGAGTGGATCCTGGAAGATCATCCCCATTTCGCTCCCTCGAAGATCACGCACCTCTTCCTCCGTCGCAGCGACTATTTCTCGCCCGTCAAGCCAGATCTCGCCGGTCACCATCGCATTCGAACCCTTATGAAGGCCGAGAATCGCAAGACTTGTGACCGATTTGCCCGAACCCGACTCTCCAACGATGCCGAGGATCTCGCCGCGCTCGAGTTCGAAAGAGAGCCCATCAACACTCTTCACGAGACCGTCAGCGGTGGGAAAGTGCACCCGAAGATCTTTGACCTCGAGGAAGGGGCGCTTGCTTCCATCTGCGCGGAACGCCGGAGCGAGAAGAGGAGTAGTCATTGCTGGCCTTTTCCTAATAGACGGTGACGCGGGGGTCGATGAACGCGTACAGGATGTCGACGATGAAGTTGGCGATAACCAGGACGACAGCCGCGATGATGGTCACGCCGAGAATCACGGGGAGATCCGATTGCTGGATAGCTTGGATCGATAGATAGCCCAGCCCTCGCAGGTTGAATACCGTCTCTGTAATGACCGTCGAACCGACGAGTGTTCCGAGGTCAATCCCGAAGATGGTGACGATCGGAGTGATCGCAGCACGGAGTCCGTGCCGCACGATCACCGTCGGACGACTGAGCCCCTTCGCCCTAGCCGTTCGAATGTAGTCCTCCCCCATCGTCTCGATCATGTTGGAACGAGTGAGTCTGGCGTACAGGGCTCCGAACAGGAAAGCAAGGCTGACCCAGGGCAGGATCATGCTCCGCAACCACTGCGCCGGGTCCTGAGTGATCGGCAGGTAGGAGACATCGGGGAGGACACCCAGGGTGTACTCGAAGATGAGAAGCAACAGCGGGCCGGTGAAGAAGATGGGAAGAGACACGGCAGCAAGAGAGCCGGTCATGCCGACCCGATCCACGAGTGATCCTGGCTTCAGCGCAGAGAAGGTTCCGACGGCGACGCCGCCGATAAGCCAGAGGATAGCGGCACCGATACACATGCTGATGGTGACGGGTGCTGCTGTGGCCATCATGGTGCCGACCAACTGGTGCTGGCGAAAGGAATATCCGAAACACGGGGCCGAACACTGGATCGGGGTGCTCACGCCATCGGTGATGGTCTGGCCGAAAAGGATGCCCGAGAGGAAATGCCAGTACTGCGCGTAGAGAGGAAGGTCGAATCCGAAGCGATGGGTCAGAGCCTTCATCTGGATCGAATCGGGGGGAAAGGGTATTTTGCCGATGTAGTAGTAGACGGGAGACGTGTGCGAGAGCGTCGGGACGATCTGGAAAATGAGGAACGTCACTACGCTCACTAACCACACCACAACAATTGCGCCCAGCAACCGGACGGCGATAAATCGGATCATAGAGTTTTTCCGCAGAGAAAGAGGTGGCCGGTCGGAACGTGGCTCCGACCGGCCACCGTTGGGTTTTTGGCTTGCTACTTGCCGCCGGTACCGACGTTGACGAAGTCGTAGAGTCCGAACGCCAAGGCGTTATCGGACGTGACATTGGTCAGGCGCGGGTTGCGGTAATAGAGCGACTTTCCGAACAGGATCGGAAGGTAAACCGCGTCTTTCATGACCTGGTCATCGAGTTTCCGGAAGTCGGCATCGGTGGACTTGCCATTCGGTGCGGCATCGAGGATCTTGTTGATGACCGGGTCGTTCAGGCTGGGATAGTTCGTGTTTCCCGTTGGGACGATATCCGCACCATTGGCAATCGAATTCCAGAAACCATAACCGGTGGGGAAGTCAGCTCCCCAAGCCGCCAGCGCGATGCCGATGCCCTGGTTCACGATGTTTGTCGGCGACCCGATAAACGTCGAGTAGTAGCTGGAAGCTGCCGACGTCGTCTCGGTGACCTTGATGCCGACCCGCGCGAGTGCGGTCTGCAGCGAGGCGAAGACCTTCGGGGCGAGCTGGCTCGGTGTCGAGTACGCCACTTTGGTCGTGAAACCGTTCGGCTGGCCACACTTGACCAGCGCTGCCTTCGCCTTGGCGATATCACCGGTGTTGTCTTTCCCACTGTCATACATGTTGGCGGAGGCGCTGTGACCGGCAATGGTTGGCGGAGTCATCGAACCCGCGACCACACCGGAAGTGGTTCCACCGAAAGCCTGCACGAGCTCGGCCTTGTTGGCCGCGTAGAAGATCGCCTGGCGGCAATAGACATTCGTGATGACCGACGGCATGACGGTCATGTAACGGGTGAAGGCTGTCGTGGGGTTGTCCGCGTTGACTTTGATCTTCGGGTTTGTCAGGATCTTGGACTTGAGCGTCGTTCCGACGTCGAGGTCAGCTCGCGCATCGGCGGTGCCGGCGGAGAGTTTGCTGTCGATATCGTTCTCGTCCGAGTCGATCGTCAGGTCGATTTCGTTAGCCACGGGCTTACGAATCTTGTCTGTCGACTGCTTCCAGAACTTGTTGCGCACAAAGGTGACCGACTGGGTCGGCACGTACTTTGTAAGTACAAACGGGCCGGAGGAGACGGGCTGCTTGCCGTAGTCTGCCCCGACGAATCCGGTGCCACCCTCGACCTTGTACGGCACCGGTGCAGAAGCAGCCATTGCCATCAGATAGTTGAAGTCGGAATATGAGGTCGAGAGGTTAAACTCGATAGTGGAAGCGGTCGTGACGATCGAAGTGAGGTCACCGCTCTTGTACGGGCCGAGATAGTCCGCCGGGTGGCTGATCGTTGCGAGGAAATATGAAGAGGGGCCGCCGTTGATGATGTCGGTCGCAAAGAGTCGCTCGACGCCGTATTTCACGTCCATCGGAGTGATATCCGCGCCGTTCGAGTACTTGAGCCCCTTCCGGAGGGTGTAGGTCCACTTGGTGAAGTCGGCGTTATGAGTTCCCATATCGGTTGCGAGGTCAGGAGCGAGAACCGGCTTCGAGCCATTGACCTTCTCGTATCCGATGAGGGACCGCGTGAAGAGCCGCTGCATGTTCCAGCACCAGCCGTAGTAGGTGTTCTGTGGGTCCCACGAGTCGCAGTCGGTCGAGGTGAGCAGCTTGACCGTGCCGCCCTGCACGGTTGACGGGTTGACGATGCCGGCGATGGCCGCGTTGAAACTCGACGCCCCACTGGTGGTCGCCGGTGTTGTCGGGCTGGAACAGCCGACGAGTGCCATCGCCGTGGCAGCCAGCAGGCTGACAAGGACGACGCCTTTTCTTTTGATCTTCATCGAAAGATCTCCTTTAATTTGCGGTGGTGGTGCAGTTCTTACCTGCGTGGGGTAAGCCCGGGGGCTCCGTCGCTGGGAAGTGAGCTTGGTGCGACCCAGTTCGCGGCGGACGTTACTGTTCTCATCTGCGTTGCCTTCATCGGGTCGACTTGGGGTCCAGCGCGTCTCGCAGACCGTCTCCGAACAGATTGAAGGCGAGGACAGATATGAAGATCACCAGTCCCGGGAAGATCAGGTACATCGGATCGACCTGGAAATAATTTCCGGCGTCCGAGAGCATCTGCCCCCAGGACGGAATTGGAGGCGGAACACCCACACCGAGGTACGAGAGCCCGGCCTCACCGAGCATGTTCGTCGGAATGGTGAGCGACGTGTAGACGAGGATCGGTCCGATCAGGTTTGGCATGATCTCTCGCGCCATGATCCAGCCGCTGCCTCCCCCAAGACTGCGCGCGGCATCCACAAACTCCTTCTCGCGAAGAGAGAGGACCTGGCCTCGAACGATTCGACCGATGTAGGGCCAGCCGAAGAATCCGAGGACGAAAATGATGATCGCGAATCGAACGAATACTGCGTTGCTCAAAATGGATACGACAGCGATCAGAGACAGCGAGAGAAGCAAGGTCGGGAAGGACAGCAGAACGTCCATGACGCGCGAGATGATCGTGTCGACCCAGCCGCGGTAGAAGCCCGCAATCAGTCCGAGACTCACGCCGATGATCAGCGAGAGCGCTGTGGCAAGACCCGAGATGACAAGGGAGACACGGGCACCCTGCATCAGCTGGGTCATGATGTCCTGCCCGAGTACCGGGCTAACACCGAACCAGTGCGACGCGCTAATACCGCCAAGAGTACCCGTCGGAAGGTTTGTGGCCGGATCAAGCAGCGATCCAGCCCCGACGGCGTGATGCTCGAGGTAGTTTTGGCCGTAGAGCGCCGAAAGCTGGTCCGCGAAGATCGCAATGAGAACCAGAAGGATGATGACGACCCCGGCCGCCATCGCGACCCTGTCTTTGCGCAGCCGCCGCCAGGCGATCGACCAGAGCGATCGTCCCACGATAGATGTGCCAGTGGTGGTCTTCTTCGCGAGCTTTTCGCTCTCTCCGACGACCTCGAGTTCACCCCTTGGCAGAGACATCGACTGTGACCTTACTCTGATCGGGTACGGGCTTGAACGAGCATGCCCTGGGAAGGACGTGCCGCACGCTTACGTACCGGTTCTGCGCTGTTCTGATCTCTCCGGGTGTTCATTCGACGGTATAGATATATGGAACTCTAAGCAGCCCAATACACAACTACAAATTGAAACACTCAATTTTACATTTCCGTAATATTCCCGACTGATTCTTGTTTTCAGGCGATAAATACTGCGTATAAGAAGACTCATTAGCAAGAATATTGCGCGTAGTTCTGTATCACAGACGTTACCGTGCTGGGAGTTGCCCGGGAGTAGCTGCCGTACGATTCTTCACATGAGTGAAATTGATTCGATAACTCGCCCTTCCCGAAGCAGGCTGAGGGCCGAGATATTGCTCGTACTCGGACTTTCGCTCGGGGCATCCGCCGTATATTCGATCGTGTCGATCGCTGACAGCCTCACGAGGGCCACGCCGCTCTCTCGGCAGGTGCAATCGCTCAATAACTCTCTGAACAATCGAGCGATCTTCGACCTCGTCTACCAATTCCTCGCCCTCTTCTTCGACCTCGTGCCGGTCGCCCTCGTCTGCTTTCTCCTCTGGCAGGGTGCACGACCACATCTTGCGCGTCTCGGACTGGGTTTCGACCACCCTGTGCGTGACGCGCTGCTCGGCCTCGGGCTCGCACTGGTAATCGGAATCCCCGGCATATTCGTATACCTGGGCGGCAAGGCACTCGGACTGGGTGTGACGGTCTCGGCATCACCGCTTGATACCTACTGGTGGACCATCCCGATTCTGGTGCTTTCGGCCTTGCGCGCCGGGCTCCAGGAGGAAGTGATCGTGATCGGCTACCTGTTCGCCCGACTGCGGGATCTCGGGTGGAGCACCTGGCCGATCATCCTCACAGCCGCTCTTCTGCGGGGCACCTATCACCTCTACCAGGGGTTCGGAGCGTTCGTCGGTAACTTCGCGATGGGAATCCTGTTCGGCTGGCTCTACTCCCGCTCCGGGCGCGTCCTACCGCTGGTGATCGCACACTTCGTGATTGACACTGCGATCTTCGTGGGGTATCCGTGGGCGGCATCCGCGTTCCCCGGGCTTTTCGGGGTCGCCAAGTAGCGGTCCCAGGAGGTCACCCGCCCGCCCCTTGCTCGTCGTGGCGGGGGATACGCCGCTCCCCTCTCGTCGTGGCGGGGGATACGCCGCTCCCCGGCGGAGCCAATCGCTCGCGGCGGGACTGGTAACTCCCGCCGCGAGCGATTTTCTCCGCCGTGACCTCGTTGCTCGGGGGTGACGGTTTCGCTCGCCTGCTCGGTCGCGGGTCCGTCGAGAACCTGGCGGCCGGATGCTGCGGCAATACCCTCGAGCGCGCGTGCATCCGTCTTCGACCGGCGCGCTAGGGAACGGCGGGACTTGACCACATCCTCGGTGATCCGCGCAACGAGGTACTCTCCGGATGCGAGCACATCATCAGCCAGTCACGGCGGGAGAAAACGCACTCTCCGGAGGAGAGACACCCTTGCGGCGGGAGTTATAACTCCCGCCGCAAGCCGTTAACCCCGCCGCGAGAAAAGCAGCGCGGCCGTCGAGGGCCAGCGCGAACACAGGTGCTCCCGCGACGAAGTCGCGTGATGTAACGACTAAACGGAGGCGGCGATCCGCTCCGGAGGCTCAGTCGGCGAAGGCCTCCGGCGGCGGGCATGCACAGACGAGGTTACGGTCCCCGTACGCGTTGTCGACGCGGCGCACCGGCGGCCAGTACTTTGAGCGGATGAGGCTCCGCACCGGATAAACAGCCTGTTCGCGCGTGTACGGATGCAACCACTCCCCCTCGATCACGGACTGTGCCGTATGCGGGGCATTGTGAAGCGGGTTGTCGGCGAGCGGCCAAGTACCGGCTGCCACGGCATCCGCCTCGGCCCTGATCGCGATCATCGCGTCGATGAAGCGATCAATCTCGGCGAGGTCCTCGCTCTCGGTCGGCTCGACCATG
>JANYEI010000168.1 GCA_025363205.1 Frigoribacterium sp. | reverse complement strand
GTGACGCGGTGACTCATCGCGCCCGGCTCCCGATGATCCGCTCCTGGAGGAATGAATGCCCAAGAACACTGTCTCCGGCGTCACTTACACGAAAGCCGAAGACGGCTACTTTGAGAAACGCAGCCTCAAGCGCACGGCCGGGTTCTGGGGAATCTGGGGCATCGGCATCGCGGCCGTCATCTCCGGCGACTTCTCCGGCTGGAACGTCGGTCTCGCCACCACCGGATGGGGAGGTTTGCTGATTGCGACCATCATCATCGTGATCATGTACTTCACGATGATTTTCTCGATCGGCGAGATGTCCGCCGCCATGCCGCACACCGGTGGCGCCTACTCGTTCGCCCGGGCTGCCCTCGGGCCGTGGGGCGGATTCATCACCGGCATCTCGGAATCCATCGAGTATGTGGTGACCACCGCCGTCATCGTGTTGTTTTCGGCCGCATATGCGGGCCAGATCATCACCGACTTCACCGGAGCGGTGGTGCCGGCCTGGATACTGTGGATCATCCTGTACGCGATCTTCATCGGGCTGAACTCGCTGGGTGCGTCAGTGGGCTTCCGGTTCGCCCTGATCGTCGCGATTATCTCGATGGCGGTCATCCTGCTTTTTGCCATCCTCTCAATTGCCAACGGTGCCGTGGACTTCTCCCGCCTGTTCGATATCAAACCGACCGCGGGCAACTCGAGCTTCCTTCCGTTCGGGGGCGTCGGCATCCTCTTCTCACTACCCTTCGCCATCTGGTTCTTCCTCGGCATCGAGGAACTGCCATTGGCTGCGGAAGAAGCGAAGAACCCCGCGAAGGACATCCCCAAGGCCGGCGTCTGGGGAATCATCACGCTGGCGTTCTTCGGATTGCTTATCCTCTTTCTCAACCCGGCCGTAACCGGGTCGAAAGCGCTCACGGTCTCGCCAGGGGACGGCGACGAACCGCTGCTCGCCGGCTTCCGAGCATTCCTGCCTGACAGCGTCGCCGCTCTGCTCGCCCTCTTCGCACTCATCGGCCTGCTCGCCTCGCTCCAGGGCATCATGTTCGCGTACGGGCGCAATATGTACTCGCTCTCCCGTGCCGGGTACTACCCGAAGTTCCTGTCCCTCACGGGTAGGACTCACCAGACACCCTGGGTGGCGCTCCTCGTCGGTGGTGTCATGGGCTTCGTGATCCTCGTCGTTGTCGCGCTGATCATCCCGGCAGTAAACCCGGGTGCTGCGGGCGCCGCAACAGGAATCATCCTTTTCATCGCGGTCTTCGGCGCGGTGATCTCGTACGTGATGCAGATGGTGTCGTTCATCGTGCTTCGACGCAAATTTCCGCTGGCGAATCGGCCATACAAAAGCCCGACGGGGGTGGCCGGAGCCGTAATCGCCGGCGCCATCGCCGTCGCGTCGTTCATCGGCATCGTGACCAACTCGACTTTCAATCTGGCGGTCATTACCTTCGTCATCATCTTCGTCATCGGACTCACGCTCTTCGCGCTCTTCGGCCGCAATCGGCTCGTGCTCTCTCCGGAAGAGGAATACGCCCTCAGCGGCGGCCTCCACGGCGACCCGCAGATCGAGGGCTACGACGCGATGGAAGACGAAGTCTTCACCAAGTAGGGATCGCCCTAGCGTGGGCGGCTCCGGATGTCACCTCCGGAGCCGCCTGTGCGTTCGGAGGGCTGTGCGTTCGGAGGGATCTGCGCGCGGTGAGATTGGCGTGTTGATGGGTGCGCGCGTTGAGGGATTGGCGCGTCGGCGTGTCACCGGGCCCTTACGGGGGGTCGGCCGCATACTGAGTCAACTATCAACCTCCACTTGAAGGGTGAGTCGTGATGGAATCACGCAAGCACAACCGTACGATCTCGCCCGAAGAGTCGGCCGAGCTTCAAGAACTCGTCTTCGACCTGGTTCGCGACCGATTGCTCACGGCGGTCGGAGCCGGTGGCATGTGGACACTTCAGTTCCGCGCCAGCACCGACACTGATTCGCTGTTCGGCGAGACAATCTCCGAATACATCGCCCGCGACATCGCCAACCAGATCGCTGCCCCTTCGGCTGCGATTGACAGCGTCGACGCATCGGTCGAACTCACCGAAGCGGCTGTCGACGACGACATCCAGACGGTGGAGGAGAACGACACCGCCATCGTGAAGCCCCAGTGGATCGACACGCCGGTTCCTGCCGCTGCAGAGGTTCAGCGCGAGGTCCCGGTCACCGTCGACTTCGTCGAGGTTCTCGAGCACGATGAGCACCGCATGTTCAAGCCCCGCAAGGCCGCCTAAACCTTCCGATCGAACACCGCAAGCCGGGTTCATCCGTAAATCAGCGCCGCTGTCTGGTCGGCCCTGTTCGCGGATCAGGAGTCGCGGATGAGTACCGCGTGTCGCCGCCCGAAAGAGCGGCGTGTCACGCGTCGATCCTGATCCGCGAACACGCGGGTCGGCTGACGACCCCGTTAACGACTGATCGCCGCCCCTCCGAAGAGTGGCGACGATCGAGACTTAGTCCCGATTCCCGAATCGAAACAAACCCGAATTCATCGTGCCAATAAGCGCCCCCGCGCTCGACACACGATCACCAGGAGACCCAGAGTACGTGTTTCCCCCTGCATCTGCCTCAACGGTATCAGCGCAATGCAGCGCTGTCTTTAGTGCGGAACACCCCAAAACGGGTGGTTAACCGTGCCTAGCTGAATTGCTTGCGCGCGACCTCTGTACCTGTGTTTTCTCTCCTCTTCGCCATCGCGCGCGCCTCGATACCGAGCTCGTACCTCTCTCCCACTGCGACAATGCGGCGCAGATCGTCACGGTGCGCCGCAGCAGGAGCTCGGGCAATTCGTGCAAATACTCGAGGAATGTTAGCGTTCGGGCACCGAACAAAGGACGTCGTCGTGCCCTTCAACCTCAATCCCCTCGTGGCCATCATCGCCACGGTGATCGTGGTCTTCCTCATCGTGCTCATCTATGCGAGGTCGATCTACAAGAATGCGGGGCCGGACGAGGCGATTCTCATCACCGGCAAGCGGGCCAAGGTGAAGACCGTTGACGGCGTCGCGACCGAGGAATCTGGCATCCGCATCGTGGTCGGATCGGGTGTCTTTATCACCCCGTTCTTCCAAAAGGCCTTCAAAATCAGCCTGCGCTCGCGAGCGATCGAGCTTGCGGCGGTGGCGCAGGATGCCCGCGGAATCACTCTCACCGTCGAGGCCGTTGCCATCGTGAAGGTGGGCGACACGCATTCCGTGATCCTCGCCGCCGGCCAGCGTTTCATCGGTAACGACAAGAACATCGACGGGTTCGCGCTCGAGGTGCTCTCCGGCTCGCTCCGGTCTTCCATCGGGGGAACGGATGTGCAGACCATCATCCAAAAGCGCGACGAGCTGGGTGCGGCCGTACTCTCGACCGCACGGGAATCGCTTCTCAGTCAGGGGCTCGACGTCGATTCCTTCGAGATCAAGGGCATCTCTGACGACAACGACTACATCCACAATATGGGTCGCGCCGAGCAGGCATCCGTCTTGAAAGCGGCCGAGGTGGCGGAGGCCCAGGCCGGCCAGGCATCGCAGGAGGCGTCGATCGCTGCAGAGCAGGCCGTGGCAATCGCGCAGAACACGCTCGCGCTCAAGCGGGCCGCTCTGCAACTCGACACCGACAAGGCCACGGCAGAGGCCGCCGGCGCAAAGCCGCTCGCCGAGGCCAAGACTCAGCAGAACATCGTGCACGAGCAGGAGGTGACCGCGCAGGCTGCAGCGAAGCTTCGTAGCGCCCAGCTGGCCTCCGAGGTGAACGCGGTCGCCGATGCGGATGCCTACCGCGTGAAGGTTGCCGCGAACGCCGCCGCAGAGGCCCGCGTTATCGCCGCCACCGCCGAGCGCGACAGCCGTGTCGCCAATGCTGAGGCGATCCGTGCAGAGGGCAAGGCCACGGCCGATGCGATCCTGGCCAAGGGCCAGGCCGAGGCCGAGGCCGAGGCGACCAGGCTCGCTGCCGAAGCGGTCGCCCAGAAATCAGAGGCGCTCATCCAGCTGCGGCTCGTCGAGATGCTTCCGCAGATCACCCACGAGCTCGCCGCCCCGATGGGTAATATCGACCAGCTGACGGTCGTTTCGACGGATGGCGCAAGCCAGCTCACGAGGAACGTCGCTGGCGGATTCACCGAGATCGACGCGGTGCTCAAATCAACCACCGGCCTCGACCTGCGTGGTCTGATCGGAAGCTTCGCCGGAGGTGCAGCCATGGCCCGAGCGACCGCAACCGCGAGTCCAGGCACGAGCACGGCGCATTCACCCGCGCCGGTCTCGGTACCGGTCGACGAGCCGCTGGCGGAAGCAGAGTAAAGATACGATTCAGCTTTCCCACCGGAACACTCGACCGCTTGAAGCAGGCCACTTGCACTGTGCGCGGTCGTGACCGCTCGACCCTTGCAAGCCGTGTGACCTTTGGCCCTGTCGACGTCACGCACCTTTCGTAGGGTCGGAAACCAGCCGGTTCAGCGGATGGTCCGCATCCGCCTGTTTTCAACCGGCCGACGGGAGCATCCACGTGTCATACATCGACGTTCCGACCCAGGACGAGATTTTAGAACTCGCCAGTATCCGTGAAGCGGCTTGCGTGTCGATTTACGTCCATGCTGCCGCTGGGCCCGACGCTTCGGCCACCGCAAGAATCGAGGTTCACACTCGATTGCGCTCGGCGACTGAACTGCTCGAGGCCGCGGGAACGGATGCTGACACCATCGAGTCGATCCGCGCCGCCGTTGAGAGCCTGCTGGTGGAGCGAGACTTCTGGCGGCGGGACACCAGGACACTCGCCATTTTCGTGAACGGCTCGTCGCTCGTCAGCTTTCACTTGGCGAACACGCTTCTTGGGCTCACGGAGGTTTCCGACCGGTTTGCCATCACCCCCGTGCTTCGTGCCACCAGTTTTCCCCACTCGGCTTTCGTGCTCGCGCTGTCGCAGAATGCCGTTCGACTCATCGATGTCTCCCCCGCTTCACCCGCCAGCGAAATTGAGGTGCCCGACCTACCCCACGACCTGAAGACCACGGTGGCTCTCGACCTCACAAACGACCGGCAGACGCTCGCACACCTCCGCACGTCCGAAGATCCGAAGGTTCGCATGCGCGAGTTCTCGCAGGCGGTTGACCGAGCGCTGCGTGCGATTGTGGCCGACTCGGACCGTCCCATGATCCTTGCGGCGGCAGAACCGCTCGCGAGTATCTATCGTTCAGTCTCGTCCTATGCGAGGCTCGCAAATGAAATGATCACCGGCAATCCCGAAACGATCTCGGCACTCGAGTTGGCCGCGAGCGCGACTCCGATTCTCGATGCCACACACGCGACCGAGTTGGCTACCCAGACCGCACGGTTTCACGACAGAACCTCGAGGGGCCTGGCCGACGACACCCTCATCGGTGTCGCCCTCGCCGCCACGTCGAAGGCAATCGACACGCTTTTCGTGGACATCGACCGTCGAATCCCGGGGCGCATCGACGAATTGACCGGGATCATCACCCGGACTGAGGACGAAAACGAGATGCCCGAGAACAAGACCACCTATGACGTGATTGACGAGATCGTGCGGCGCGCTCTGTCATCGGACGCAAGGATCTTCGCTGTGCGCGGCTCGGAGGTGCCGGGAAACGGCCCAGTCGCCGCAATTCTCCGGTTTCCACTCAACGCCTAGACTCCCGCCCGAATGGCAAGATGCGCCACCCACCCCTATCGCGCACAAGGTCACCGACCTACTCACCAATTGACTCGACGAAATCCACAGTCTCCAACCGGATCCCGAACAACGAGGCAAGCACGGTGAGGTCATCCGGCACGGCCGTTACGGACCTGCGTGGCCGTGCCCGTCACCCGATGGATCCGCCGGTGGAGCGGGATGACCAGTTGACTTGGGGTTGACCTGACCAGATGAGGGCTTAACCTCGCCGTTTGGGTGGATCGAAATCCCAGGCGACGGGGTCGGATGCGACGTGCCTCGGCCGTTCGCAGGCACTGCTGGCGTGTGCACCACCCCTGGCGGCCGAGATGATGCGGGGCGCACACCCCCAGAGTGTCCGAACGGAACCGCGTTGATAATCCCGGTGAAAGCCTGCGCGGCACCGGAGCGGAACTCAGGGCTCACCGCGGCGGCAGTCCCTGTGCCGGCTATCAATGCCCCGATAAGCGTCAGCAAGAAGACCACGCGTCGACCTCGGAGTCGCAGCGGCGAAACATCCGCTGCCCGTGCGTTTCTTTCGAGAATCACCGCCAATTCGGGTGACGGCACGGGCGCCGACTGCACCGACATGGAGTGCAGCGACAGCAACAGGGGACGTAGCGCCTCGGCATCGTCCTCGGCGAGTTCGGAGAGCAGGTCCCGGATGTTCTCACTCGGATCGCTGGAATGGATCACCGGAACATTCCTTCCACGAGGTTTGGGTGGCTCCTGAGTGCACGGAGTGCGCGTCGTTGGAGCTGCTTGACGGACCCAACAGACTTACCCATGACTTTGGCCACCTGTTCCAACGGTAGATCGGCAACGATGCGGAGCAGCAGAACTTCCCGGTGTTCCGTTTTGAGCTCAGCCAAAAGAGCGACCGTGGCTTCGCGATCGGCGTGCGTCAGCATGATTTCTTCCGCGGAACTGGTTGATCGTCCGTCTAGTTTCGGGTCGTATTCGACGGTGGGAAATCGCCGGACCCGCACACGATGCTGATCGACGGCTCGAGCGTGCGCTATGGAGAACAACAAGGTGCGAACGCCATCCTCTCCACCGATGATTTTGCCGATTTTGGGGAGTACCGCGATGAATACTTCCTGGGTCACAGCCTCCGGATCCTCGACGCCTCGCGCTCGAAGGTAGCCCAATACACCGGGTGCAAAACGACGATAAACAGTCTCGAAGGAGAGATCGACTGAAGACGATTCAGTCACATCGCCCCGTTCAACTAATGACACGGTGCTTGGCGATTATCGAAAGAGACCAAGAACCTACTGGTGTGCGCCGATCGTTGCCGTGATCGCGATCAGGGGTGCACTCCTGGCGCAGGCGTGTGGGCCGAGCCGGGTGTTTTCGGGTGCAATTTCGGTGCCTTTTCTTTCGGCGCCTTTGCGGGGTCATTGCTTTCCGGGCCATGGGTTGCTTTCGGTCCCTTCTTCGGGATCGCGGCGCAGTAGGTCGCAATGTTCGATGCTCCTTTCGCAGCGCTGGCCAGCGAGGCGTACGCGGTTGAGGTTGCATTGAGTCCGCCGTGCGCGAAGGCCGTGCACAGTCCATGCGCGGCTGGTCCTGTCGCGTCGGGTCCAACCGGCTTGTTGGTTTCGGTTGGCTCTGCCGTCGGCTCCGCGGTTGACCCGTCCGTTGGGGCCTCTGACCTTTCCGACCGTGGAAGCGGCGCGCCGATCGAGTCGTGCGCGACCTGCTGCGCCGCAACCGGAAGGAGATCTGCATATGCCGCGACGCCCGCGCCTCCGACAACGACAGCACTTCCGGCAAGAAGCCCGATTGCAACCTTCCCGCCAATCATGGTCAAAACAGAAAACATACGCGGCCTCATTCGTCGGGAACCGCACCAGCGATTCGATATGTGACGTGACCGATCCGATTTCTCGGTCCCACTTCAGTAATCGTCGAAGCGGGCGAAAAGGTTACGGTGTGAACTGAACTGCCTGCGCCCTGGATAGGAGCTTTTCTACCCGCCGCTCACGCTCGAAGGTTCAGGTGGGCAGGCACCGGGCAGCCAAACAACATTGCCACTCAGCAGTCTCGTAGTGCACTTACTGTGGCGCACTGATGGCGGTGAAGAAGTTAGAGCCATTGGGGGTTCCGACCCCGGTCGCAGTGTCGAACCCGCGGGTCGAATGCAGGGTCTGATTCGGCTCCTCGAGCGTTCGCAAACTGTAGCTGAGGCCACCGAGGGAGTTTTCACTGTTCTTGTAGTTGACCCGGACTACGGATGGAAGACGCTGCTTTGTCGATGTGCCAAAGAGGGTTGCTTGGTCCACGTCATAGAACGCAGTGCTTGAGGATTTGTAGGCCTGGTAAATGCGCGGGTTGAGGAACCCGAGCGGCGATCCCGCAATTTGATCAGCAACGGCCGCCATGCCCGCCGTGAGCGGCGCTGCGACCGAGGTACCGCCGATGCGGTACTCGTCGTAGTAGGTGCCGTCGCTGAAGGTCTGGGTTTGGCCGACGAGTAGCCCCGTGTTTGGGTCAGCGAGTGCACTGATGTCTGGCACGACCCTGCCCGTGTAGGAGCCGATAGCGCCACGCTGATAAGCGGGTTGGGCGAAAATCTGGCTCACCCCACCACCGCCACCACCAAAGAACGTGCCAGGCGGCGGTGTGGCGAGCGTGCCACCAAGGCTGAAGGGCGCCGTTGTGAGATTGTCGCCCGAAGTGGAACTGATCACGTCGCGGCCTGTCTGCCAGCCCACCTCGAAGTCTCGCCGCCAGCCGGGCTGGTTCAACGCCGATCCGGGGGTGTCGATTGACGTGTACGCAGCGGAGAGACCCGCCGCAGCCGGCACTATTGCGGCGGATGTGCCCCCGACCGCTGTGACGTTGGGGCTGTCGGCGTAGAAGTCGACGGCTGGCGTTCCGAACGTGCTTGTCTCGTCGCCGTTGTCGCCGCTGGACACATAGACACCGATGCCGGTAGCCACCGCTTGAATGAAGGTGCCGTTCAGGCTGTTGATGAAGCCACGTGGCACGTTTTCGCCGGAGAAGCCATAGCTGATCGAAATGATATTCGACAGGTGCTTGTCAACGATGTGGTTAATGCTCGCGTCAAAATCCTGATTGGCGTTGGAGGAGCCGACGAAAAGGAGGTTAGCCCCGGGTGCGGTGGTGTGGATCGCTTCTGCGTCGAGCGTCTCTTCCCCGTAAAACTCCCCCGGTATCTGCTTGGGGGTATCCGGGTGCCGGTAAACGCCTGGCGCGACCATTTCCGTGATCGAGGGAGCCGGCAGATTATGCAGCAAGCTGTACTGCGCCACATCATTCTGCAGGGTGGGGCTGGCGTTGGCGCCGACGAACGCGACGGTCTGCCCGCTGCCGTCCGCCTTGACAGTATCGAGCCCGTACAAGCCACGAACCTGTGCCGGGGTGTAACCACACGGCGCTAAGGGTTTGCTGGCCGTGCCGTACGCGGGAGCGTTCGGCGTGGCGACAGTCTTCTCGCCAAACCACAGCGAGCACGGCTGCCCGGCCCGAAAACCGACACCGGGAGCACCATGGCTCTGGGCCGGCCCGTTCCCCGTGCTGTTCGTCGGAGCCATCAGCTCAGAACTCTGATCCAACCCGGTCACACCCTGCACGATCCCAGCCAGAGCGGAAGGGACTGAGACGGCCGACTCCGGGGCTCGGAGAGTTTTTCCGGATGTTGCGAACTCGCCGAGCTGCACACTGAAAGCGGTCTGTGCTTGCGCGACAGTTCCCTCGGCGGCGACGAAGCGGTTATTTCCCGGCGTGTTCACCACCGAGAATCCAGCATCCCGAAGGAATTGCTGCACTGCGGTGACGCTCGACTGAGTGGGGGCAAACTGCTGCCGGAATTGTGCGGGAGTCAAAAAGTGTCGGTAGCTGGCCGATCCCGGAGTAGACACCGCTTGGGCCGCCAATTGGGCGGCAGCTTCGTCTCGCCAGTTGAGGTAGACGCGAATGTTCACGTAATCGGAGGCTGCAGCTGCCGAGCGAAGTGCTTGAGCATTGGCCCACGCTGGCTGGCTGCCTTCAAGCACGGTCCGGCCGGGAGCGGCACCAGCGGCGGACGCCCCCGCGGTGAGAGAGACAGCAACAACTGCGGCGCAAGTAGCAAGGCTTGCGATGGTCAGGTAGCGCGCAACTTTGAGCACTTCAACCCCTTCAGTACAGAGGGCGACACTCAAACGGGTGCCGCCTAAATCCAAGCACCTAACGCTGATGTAGGCAATAAGCAAAGTACAAAAAAGACTTTGCCCGAGGACCCGCACGCTTTTTTGGGTCTCCAGGAACGGCCGTTTGCCGCTTCCAACTGATCTGGGGTAAACCAGTGGTCTTGATTGCCCGGTAAGAGGAGGGGGACCGTGGCAGCCCAGCACGGATATTCCACCGAGGTGCAACCCATCGAGGCTCGACAGTTTGCGGAGAAAGTGAACGTCCACCAATCCGATTCGACGTCCGCGCCGAAGAAGCATTACCGAGAATCAGCGTTGAGTCCACGGTCGCTTACTCCTGAATTCGAAGGCGAAACGTGTTTGTCCCCCCCGAGGCCGCGCATGTGAAAGGAATTTGTCATCGTGGAAAAATCTAAACTCAGGCGAAGTCGCCGCTTCGGCGCTGTGGCGTCGTTGTTCACCGGTCTGCTCGTCGCATCGTTGTCGATAGGAACGGCTGCTTTCGCATCAGGCTCGACGGTGCAACCCGTCTCCTCCGCTCAGACACCCGCATGGAGCAACGGGCAGACGGTGACGATTCAGTACCCGCAGAACTTCTTCTGCGACAAGAGCGTCCCATCGGCTGCGCCAAGCGGTTGCGAGGTCGGAACCGATTCGAACGTCGGCCCGGTAGCTAATGCCGGTCGGTCTGTTCTGTACGTGCTGACACCGCTGTTTGCCAACCCGAGCCCCGCACCCATGTGCGGAGTCGCGAGTTGCCCGAACCATCCGTTGAACATCGACCTGTCAAGGATCGCTGGCGCTCTCGGAGCAACGCCTGGCGGAGTGGCGAATGTGGCCCTTCCGGCCCACAGCCACATCCTCGACGGAAACGCGGGCGGATGGTGGGACGTGAAGATTGTCGCCGTCACCAACCAAAAGGCTTGGGCACAACTCGCCCTAGACAAGTCCCAGGCTGGCATGGATGCCCTTATCAACACCCCGAATAGCGGCGTGCTCGGTCCAATTCCGACGAACCTCTACCTGTTCTTCAACGTAGTCGGCCCGCGCAAGTAAGGCAGTGAACCCACCGGGGTCGCAGCGACGCTGCGACCCCAGTGGGCCCCTCATAATGAAAGGGCCGCACAATGACTACCCACGCACTCGCACCAAGGCTCCCCGTTCGTGTAGCAACACGGAGCGGAGTCACCATTTTGTTGATTGGCGCGGCGGTGATCCTCATGCTCCTCGGAGCAGCACTGCCTTGGCTGGTCGTGTTCAACGGGCTCACGACCGTCCCCGGCCTCTCGCTCGACGGCGGTTTCCTCGCCGGCATTATGGTGGCCGTGGTCGGCGTGCTGTACGTCGCGGCACGGCACGGCGGCGCACGAATCCTCCGACCCATCGCCCTCGTCGCGTCTGCGGCCGTCCTCGCCGACAGTCTCTACAGCGGTTGGCGGATCGCGGGATATGTCGCGCACCCCGGAAGCACAGCCGCCCTCACCGTTCCCAGCGCCGGACCCGGTCCTTACGTTATGGCAGCAGGCGCGGCAATACTGTTCATCGCGGCCGCGATCGCCCCACGCCGAATTACTCCACTGGACAAACAAGCTCTGGTTCGTCTGCTGCTCGCGCTCGTCCTCCTCACTGCCGCCTCCATCCACCTGATCCTCTCGCCGCAACACTTCAGCGAATCCCCGCTCCTCGGCATCGGATTCCTGCTCGCCGGAATCGTTCAGCTGGGTGCCGCGGCAACAGTGCTCACCAGAGCCGACGACCGAGGTCTCAACCTCGTACTGCTCGTCAGTGTCGCGCTGATCGCCATCTACGGGTACGCAGTCTTCGTCGGGCTTCCCCTCGACTCAGAACACGCCGCCGACACGGCAGGAGGACTCACTCTCGGCGCTGGTGAACCCGTCGACTTCAGGGGCGCAGTCAACGTGATTGCGCAAATCGCCGCCATCCCCCTCGCACTGGTACTTGCCCGCTACAGCGCCGTCACAGCGTCGAGACAAGTGGAGCTCCCTCCCAAAGCGGAATCACAGGCTGTCGTCGAACTGAACTAGCAGTGAGCGAGTGTGGTGGAACGCCCGGGGCTGGCTGATCAGTTCTGGGTGCTCTGTCTGAGTGTGACTCATTCACCGTCTGGCCCTTTCTGGCCGCGATACACGGTCCGCTACTCACTCGCCACCCCGTCTACCCTCCCTGCAACTCGACGTGCCTTAACGGCGCGAACACCACCCAGCACTTCCGCCATCACGATCTTGCGTAGAACGATTAAATTCGCCCCAGCCGACGAAGCGACGAATGCCGCGATCACAATGCAGCGCTCGCAAGACCACTGGACTGACTTCCGAACACCAAGATGGGACTCGAAACTACGACTGTGATGACGAAGACAGTCTCCGCACCACCGCCCGAACTGCAGGAATGGGCAGGCATAGAGGATCTGCCCGCCCATCCCGAAATGCTGCTCTCGAAAGTTACTTGCGCGTGGTGAAGTAGCTCACGCAGTCACCCTGGTTGGTGAACACGGGCTTCGTGCTGGTCTTCCAGCTGTCGTTCTTGCAGGCCGCCTTGCCGTCGAGCACCGTCTGCTTTCCAAACACGTAGCGCGTTCCCGCGAAATCAATCGCGTTGATGACGCCGTCACCCTTCACTCCGGAGCCGAGCGAAAAGCCGAACGCCGTCACCACCGTGACAGGGAACGCGGCGCGCCACTGTTCGAGAGTGCCGTGGTTCGTGCTGCCAAACCCGCCCGTGTGCGAGGGGGCGCCATCCTTCACGAACTGCTGGGCCGAGTTGCTCAGCCACCAATCATTGCCGTAGGCACTGTTCTCGCCGACCAGGATCCCGTCAGCCTGGCCATCGCCGTTGGCATCAATGTAGAGCTGGAATCCAGGCAGGCCGCCGCCGGAGTTGGTGTAGTCGAGGCTCGGCTCGCCGACGGACGAGAGGAGCGTGTTGGTGGCGATGTACTCGGCGACCTTGTCGGTGCTTGTAGACCCTTCGGTAAAGATGTGCAGGCCGGTGCCCGCGAGTTCGTAGTGCCCGGTGGCGCGGGTGTCCGACAACGACTTCACGAAGTCGTCGGGAACATAGATAGTGCTCGTCGCCGCACTGGCGGGGGCGGCGACAGCGAGGGTCAGGCCGAGGGCGACAATGCCCGCCAAGCCGAGGTGCTTCTTCATTGGTCATCCAGTCCTGCCACCGCGGGGGACCTATGCGGCGCATAGTCGGTGACAATTCATCATCATAGAGCGCTAGACCGACACGGTCCACGAGTCATCCGAACAGCGACCAAGCGACCAAGCTGGTCCGAACTGATGAAGAGCTCCAGCTGATCAGTGTTCGCCAGGACCGACGCGAGCTGCTCCCGATCAGCGGACACCAAACCGAGCTTCTGCCAGAACGGGCCCGACCGTCGAGAGAACAACCAGGCATTACGAGCACCCTCTCTCACGGCCTCGGAAGGGGTGAAACGTGCCAGACGTGATCCGCTGCCTACCCTGCGGGCTCTCCTGCGAAACGGCAACACTCTGGATGAGTGCGTGCCGACGGGCTTCGCTGATCTCCTAACCGGTGCTGCCAACAATCAAGTGATCGGCATCACGCTCCTCCCACAGCCGCGACGCGCTTGACTCCAGTCGCGTCAGCGTCAGGTCTAGCTCTGTCAGGAACGCTCGTAGCTCTGAGAGATTGATGGTTCCCACTTGCTGAAAACCCATACGTCGCCGGTATCGTCCCTCGGCCCGCAAGCCGAACGGCCAGCAGAACAGAACTGCAGCATTTCACCTCCCGGCAGCGCGTTCCGATGCTGGGCCATAGAGGAACAGGTGACGGATGTGAGGGGTCGTGGCTCGACCGCCGTATTGCGCTGGCGGGAATCGCCCGCTTGGTGCTCCCACACCTCCCGCGATTACGGCTTAGCGGCGGGCAACTTGGGGTATTCGGCCGGATAGAGGCTGACGATAAGAGAGTAGGGGAGGTCTCCCTCGCGCGGCAGTTGATTGAATTCATTCATGAGGGCGGCGACCCGTTCCCAGAATTCACCGGCCTGCTCGTTCGAAATGCGAGCGTAGCGCCGCAGCGCCCGCATCCGGTCCGCTTGGTACGCAGGCATCGATTCGTCCGCAGCGTCCGAGAGTTCGTTAGTCCACGGTGGAGGAGAGACGTCGTGCGCCCGCACCCGGCCAACGGAGAAGTTGCGCGCGGTGCGCCCGTAGAAACGTTCCTCGATCGCGCGCACCCGACGCGTCCGCACCACCCGCAGCATCCCAGCATCGACGAGCACCTTGACGTGGTGTGCCACCGTACTCTTCGGTCGGCTGACCGCTTCAGCAAGCTCGCTCACCGTTGCCGCTCGCTCCAAAACGAGATCGAGAAGAGCACCGCGCAACGGATCGAACATGGCACGCAGCTCGTGGGGTGCCGTGACCACAATCCGTTCCTCAAGCTCGTAATCCGGAAAAGCATTATTGATCGATGTCACTAGAACATTCTAGACTTATGGATCAATCGTTGCTGGACACAGTGGAGGTTCGTCGTGGCCGAAGTATTACTTTTTCATCATGCCCAGGGGCTCACATCGGGCGTAGTCGCTTTCGCCAACAAATTACGCGGGGAAGGTCACATTGTGCACACACCGGACCTTTACGGTGGCCGTATCTTCGACGCGCTGGATGCAGGACTGGCCTATTCAGAGCAGATCGGGGTGGAGGAGATCATCGCTCGTGGTGTTCGGGCGGCTGACGACTTGCCAGCAGAGCTCGTCTACATCGGATTCTCCCTCGGCGTGATGCCCGCTCAAAAACTGGCTCAGACCCGCCCAGGTGCCGTCGGCGCCGTTCTGATTCACTCCTGCGTGCCAAGCTCCTACTTCGGAACCTGGCCATCCCCAGTGCCAGTGCGCATCCACGCTATGGACGCCGACCCATTTTTCACCGAGGACGGCGACGCTGAGGCCGCCCGCACCCTTGTCGGTGAGGCCCCTGACGCCGAACTATACCTCTATCCCGGCGACCAGCACCTATTTGTCGACAGCTCACTGCCGTCCTATGACCCGGAGGCTGCCGCTCTGCTGCTCGAGCGCACCCTCGCGTTTCTGCGTGCACCGGAGGCACGCACCAGTCGCCCGGTGGTCGAGGTCACGCTGGACTGCGCGGATGCGACGCGTCTCGGGGAATTCTGGACGCAGGCCCTCGGGTACGTCGACCGCTCCCCCGCCGAGGATCCCAAGCGCGGCTTCGCTTGGCTTGCTGACCCTCAAAGAAACGGCCCCCACCTGTGCCTGCTCGAGGTACCCGAGCCGAAGATAGGAAAAAACCGAATGCACCTCGACCTGGCGGTATCCGGCGACGGTACGGTCGACGAAAAGTGGCAGCGCATCGAAGCCGAGGTCGACAGGCTGCGAGCGCTCGGCGCGACCATACTCGCCGAGTACGACCACCACCACGTCACGATGGCCGACCCCGAGGCCAACGAGTTCGATGTGTGCTGATCCGACTCGACAACCACCGTCGGCAAACGCCGAAGGTCCGGTTTGGTGGCGTGGAGCCACCTCGGGCTGTCGTACTCTCCGCTCGAAACGGTTGAGGCGCTGAAAAGTCGTTCGCTGATCGAACTGCAGGCAATGATCCGACCCAGCGAAGACCTGGCCCTGTACCGTTCCGAGATGGCCGGGTGGACCAACAACCGCAACGTCATGCAGTTGCTGGAGTTCCTGGTCAAGCGCGGCGAGGTCGCAGTCTCCGGACGCAGCGGTGGCGAACGTCGGTTGCAGTCGCTGGGAATCGCTCGCGCCAGAGGCGCCAGAATATCCCGTCGAACCGATGGACGTTGGCGAGGTCGGCGAGCTTTCTGTAGTCGAAGGTGTCCCAGGGACTTGGCGAGTCGATCCTTCCCTGCTTGGCCAACCGGTCACGGGCCGCACGACTTTGTTATCACCATTCGACCGGCTGATCCACGACCGAAAACGCACGATAGAGCTCTTCAAGTTCGACTACCAGCTGGAGATGAACAAGCCCGCCGCCAAGCGCCGGTGGGGCTACTTTGCGCTTCCGATCCTGCACGGCGACAGGCTGGTCGGCAAGCTCGACGCGCACGCCGATCGCACGAGCGGCGTACTACGAATCGACGCCGTGCACCAGAACATCGAGTTCATCCCCACCATCACCGACGACGTCGACCGCGAGATTCAGCACCTCGCCCAGTGGCTCAAGCTGGACCTCGCACGGTCCGACTGACCGGGAGAGGGCCGACACCGAACCCGACACGAACCACTGTCACATGGGACGGCCGACGGGCAGTCACAATGCGGACTGGCCTATCGGCGTTCGGGATAGGGAATGACTGTGCGGTCGTGCGCGCGGTGACCGGGCTCGCCGAGAATAAGCCTCTCGAGCTCGATTGTGAGTGAGGAGCGCTCGTCAGTCCTCGGGCTTGATGAGGCAGAACGGATGCCCAGCCGGGTCGAGATAGACCCTGAACGTCGGCGAATCTGACCCCGCCTTCGTCGCACCCAACGCCAAGACAGCGGCCTCGGCAACATCAAAGTCATCGATCTTGACGTCGATATGCATCTGCTGGGGCACGTCCTGACTCGGCCATCGCGGAGGCACAAAGTCGTCCACGCGCTGAAATGCGAGAAGCGGGCGGGGGTTACCGGGTGGCACAAGTTCCGCCCGGTCGCGATCGTAGCCGACGATCTCCGCTCCGAGAAGCTCGGAGTAGAAGCGGGCTAGCGCACGAGCGTCAGGACAATCGATGATGATCGATTCGAAGCTTCCAATCATCGGATCAGGCTACGACCACGCTGGGCGTTACGCCACCCCACGCGATGCCTCATCAGGAACCCCCGCATAGCAGCGCATTCGTTAGCGCGCGCAGGGGGAAAGCCTTCCCGCGCGAAAACAATCAACTTCGCAACGGGGAACCCACCCGGTCCCCTTTCGAGGCGCTCGCGGGCCGTACTCGTCCGCATCATCCCGGCCGACCATCGATAGAACGTACAGGTCCCGCTCTGGGCGATCGACGTGTGCCGGTTGTAAACCTGCATCCACCGATTGCATGGTCGGCGAAGGGTGGCTCAGCCCCGTGTCTGAAAAAGCTACTCGGTATGGTTCGGGCGCCACACGGCAAAACGGTTGCCGGTGGGGTCGATCAGGTGCGCGAACTGGATAGTGCCGTTGTCCACCAGCGGAAGCGCGACCGTCGCACCCAGCTCTTCGGCTCGGGTGATCGCGGCCGGAACGTCGTCGACATGCACGTAGAAGATTGCCCAGGATGTTCCCCCCAACGCAGAGGTGTCCCAGAGGCCGCCGGCGTCGCCGTCGACCGTGCTGTATTGCGCCTCGGACGGGGCGCCGATCTGCCATCCGAACATTCCCGAGTAGAAGGCCTTGCTCGCCTCGGGGTTCGGTGAGCCGATTTCGAAATAGTCGACGCGGTTGTTCATGTTGATGATTCTCGACGGTTGCGCGCGCCAAGGCAATATCCCGGGGTGGACAGCGGCCCAGCGAGTGTCGGAGGATGGATTCAAGGCGTCGGCGTACCGGGTGCCGGCCCCGACGGAAGGACGCCTCCGTGGGCAGCATCATCGCGAACATGTTCCTCACCCTCGACGGGGTCTACCAGGGCCCTGGCGGTCGCGAGGAAGACACCTCGGATGGCTTCGAGTTCGGCGGCTGGCAGGCACCGGTCTCCGACGATGAGGCTGGCGCGGCCATCGGCGCCGAGATCGAGCGCATCGACGCCTTGCTCCTCGGCCGCAAGACCTACGACATCTTCGCGGCGTTCTGGCCGCAGCAATCAGACGACATCGGCGCCACGCTCAACCGGGTGCCAAAGTTCGTCGTCTCCAGCACCCTGGCCGACCCGAGCTGGGAGGGCACGACGGTGCTGCCGGATGCCGCTGCCGCCGGCCGGCTGCGGGAGGAGTACGACGAGGTGCACATGTTCGGCAGTGGTGTCCTCATCCGTTCGTTGATCGCGGCCGACGTGCTCGACCGGCTTCACCTCTACCTCTACCCGGTCATTCTCGGGCAGGGCAAACGTCTCTTCGCCGACGGGACCATCCCCGCCAAGTTCCGGCTGTCGCAGCCGGCGCGCACCTTCCCCAAGGGCGCGGTATCACTGGTCTACGAGCGCGCGGGAGAGGTCGAACTCCAGGACATGTAAATGTACATACTGGAGATTGAGGTGTGCCCGGCGACACGATTCGCCACCCTGACGACCGGGGTCAGTCAGGGGCGCAACGACGTTAATGTGTGATGGGGCCTGAGCCACCGCATCCCGCAACACGTTGGTCTGCGCTCTCTCGCAACCGATCCCGTGACCATGTCCACCGCGTTGAGCACATCGATTAGGGACCGGCCGAATCGGTCGATGCGCCACACCGCGACTGTATCCCCGGGCTCACCGTGATCCAAAAGTTTCTACATACCGGGTCGACTGGCGGCCGGTCGGCTGCCGCAGGTGACGTCGGCACAAACATCCCGTTTTTGCACCCCCTACGGAGAAGTGCGCATCGAGCTGCAAGTGGGCGTCTTGGGCGGTGGTGCTGATGCGGGTGTACTCGAGAAGCCTCATCCTGAAAGCCTGTCCCGCAAACCGTGTTCTGCACCGATGAGACATCACGGAACCCCGAGACGACTTTGCAGGATACAAGAGAGCCCCGTACTTCGACTTGGACATGTCGTTGGCACCCCAGCATCGATGCCACGAGTGCAGATCGCGACTGCAGGCGGTCTGGTAATTATTGAAACAGATCTGGCGTCACGGGGCCGAGAACCAGTACTCTCCGAGCCATTCGAGAAACAACTGAGCCGAGGCGTCAGCATGTTTGATTTGTACGTTGCCAGTGCGCGCAAAAAACTCGTCGAATCCATCCAGTTCCTTCATCGCCTCCCCGGACAATGGCTGGAACCCCATCGTCCACTGAGGAAACTGACGCTTCTCGATGGGTTCTTGACTGAGTAGGTGGACGTTACGGTGCCGCGGGTCAACACTGATCGTCCTGTACTTCGTGAGCACCTGTTGCTCCTCGCCTTCGAGGATCTGAATGAACCGTTGACCGTGGCAAAGAAGTGCGCCGGTCAGCCCCAATCGGACGTTGTTCATCCGTGATTGCACGAGTATTGCAACGACATCGTCTTCGGACAGCGGCTTCGTTGCAACGCTCACATAGGCGATCGAAATCATGAAATTCTCCGCATGTTGGGATTGCCAAAAGTATCCACTATCAGGATTCGGTCAGCAACTCCCCAGTTAAAGGGGGCTCCTCGACCTCGCTGTCCCGGAGGGAAGTTGAGCGGCCTGCGGGCCGGTCAGGTCTCCGCCTCGTCCCGGTCAATTGCGATGTTCCACTGATTGAAAACCGGCCCCGGAATGGTTTCGAACTATTCCTTGCAGCTTTGCGCCCACCCGTCCCGGCGTCGCACACATCGCGGTGAAACTAGAACGTTGCGTCCCTGGTAGCGGTGTAGTTTCCGGGGTTTGGAGCGTCGGCGCGATGAACGATCCGGTCGATCATTGCGGAGGCGATAGTCAGGTCACCGAACACGTCGCCCCATCGGGCGAAGGGCATGTTCTTTGTCATGATCGGCGATGCGTGTTCGTAGCGGGAGGACACTTGTTGGTTCCTCGTCGAGGATGACTAAAAAGAGACTCCGCAGGTGAGGGCAACGTTCGCGAACGCAGTCGCCTCCCCGGTGCGCACGAAGAGACGGGCCGCATTCGAAATCTGTTTGAGTTCTGAATGGCTGACATACGCGATCCCCTCAAATTTCGCGCTAAGCCACGTCTCGACAACGGTTCCTTGCGCTTCCTCAGCGGCTGTGCATTGTTCGAAAATAACTTCCTCCAAAAGCGCACTGAGAGTCTGCTCGAAACTCGGAATACCGTGAACGAGAGAAAGGTCAACGAGCCGAACGCCGAGAGGAATCGGCAGTCCACAGTCAGCAACAATAATGATGTCCCCATGGCCGAGCAGACTGATCGCCGCGTTCAATTCAGCGTTGAGAATACCTTGTTTTTTCACACTTGTATTTCCGGTAACACATCACTCATCATCGGATACGACGCTTGCGTGCCTAAACTTTGCACCGCGAACGCGCCGACTTTTACAGCGTCTGTCACCGAATCTCGGAGGGACACTCCCCTTGCCAGGCTGGCGCTGAGCGCACCCACGAAAGCGTCGCCGGCACCGGATGAATCGTGCGCGACCACTTTTGGCGATGGCACCGACGTTGTTCCGATTCTGTCGCATACGACCGCGCCACGAGCTCCTAGTGTCACCACCACCGAAGTTACGCCGCATTTTCGAATTTCCTGCGCACACTCCCGGTCATCCATTGGGAATGTTATCTCGGGCTTGAGCAGGCCAAGCAGTTGTCGAGCTTCGTGCTCATTGACCACAAGCGGGTCTGCTCGACGCAGGCTTTCGAGATCGAGAGAAATGACCGGTGCAAGGTTGAGCACTACTCTCCCGGTGCACGCCGCCAGCGCTGCCTGAATTCCGGATTGCGGAATTTCTCCCTGAAGTACAACCACCGCAGCATCGGCAATTATCGGGGCGTGCGCACCGACAAGGTCGCCGTCCATAGCCGCATTAGCGCCGGGCACTACGACGATTGTGTTTTCGCCGACAGCGTCCGCAGTGACTAATGCAAGACCGGTAGGTCCCTTCACTATGGCGACGCGGGAGACATCGACTCCGCTACTCACCAAGAGTTCCATAGCGCGAGCGGCATTAATGTCATCTCCCACTGCAGCAACCATCGTGACAGAAGCCCCACGGCGGGCTGCAGCCACCGCTTGATTTGCCCCCTTACCTCCCGGCAAAAAGGCCATCGTCGTTGCAAACAAAGTCTCACCTGTGAGGGGAAGACGGCTAACAGTCACGAGCTGATCGATATTAATGGATCCGACGATAACGATCGAGCCAGCAGATGATGTCATTTGATGTACTGGCCCACATTGCTCTTGGTCACCGAGACGACTGGGACCGCGACGATCGACGATCCCTTTTTTCCGGTAGCCGCAGCGAGGGCCTGATCGACGGCAAGCGCTCCGAGCTTTCCTGGCTGTTGTGCGATGGTGCTCGTCAACGTGCCCGCCTTGATCGCGGCGAGGCCGTTATCCGTTCCGTCAAATCCCGCGACCATGATTGACGTTCCCGCGCGAGACCCGAGGGCTTGAATGGCTCCAAGAGCCATTTCGTCATTTTCAGCGAATATTCCAGTGACACCGGGGTGGGCCTGCAACAGGTTTGTCGTCACATCAAGCGCAGTGGCTCGATCGAAGTTTGCGGTCTGTTCGGCGACAACTGTGATCTGCGGATATGCCTTAATTCCCTCGGCAAAACCTTTGCCACGGTCACGGCTCGCAGAGGTTCCTGCGACTCCCTGAAGTACGAGAACACTACCCTTCCCACCGATAGAAGCCGCAAGATTTTTGGCTGCCTGCATCCCTCCCGCAACGTTGTCGCTCGCGATGAAAGACGCCACTTTCGCACCGTTCACGGTGCGGTCTACGGCAATCACCGGAATATTCGCTTTGTTCAGCGCCGTGACCGGTGCGCCAGTTGCATCAGAATCGACCGGATTAACGATGACTGCTTTCGTGCTGCCGGAGAGTGCGGTGGCAAGTTGGTTGGCTTGGTTCGCCGAGTCGTTCTGCGCGTCCACCACTATGAGGTTCACATTTTTTTTCTTAGCCTCGGCAACGGCTCCATCTCGAAGCTCGATAAAAAAGGGATTGTTGAGGGTTGAGAGAGCCAGCATGATTTTTGGCGGACTATCGGCGCCAGTAGTGCTGACGCGGTTGCAGCCAGCGACTCCGGCAATTACGAGAGCTGCGATGACTGTGGCGGTCGCGGACTTCTGGAATACGGACGACTTCATTGTTTTTCCTTCGATTGTAGAAAGCGGGTGAGTCTCAAAGAGAGGACTAGCTTCTTCGTGATTTGCGTCTCAGCACGTCGAATCCAACTGCGAGGGCAATCACGAGGCCGATCACGACCTGTTGCCAGAACGAGGTGACATTCAGCAGGTTGAGACCGTTGCGGATGACCACAAGCACGAGCGCGCCAACAAACGTTCCGGAGATTCGCCCAACACCGCCTGAAAGAGACGCACCTCCGATAACGACAGCAGCGATCGCGTCGAGTTCATAGCCAACAGCTGCCTGTGGTTGGGCTGAATCGAGGCGTCCAGCCAGCAGGAGCCCAGCGAGTGCGGCGAAAAGCCCGGACAATGCGAATACCGTGACAACGATGCGTTTGACAGGAAGGCCGGAGAGTCGCGCAGCTTCGCTATTGCCCCCGACGGCGAACATCGACCGGCCAAGGACCGTGCGATTCAAAATGAACCAGGCGATGCCGGCAGCCACCACAAGAACCATGATCGGAACCGGAATTGCACCGATATTCGAGCCGAGAAAAGATACCTCAGGAGACGTCGCGATCGGTCGTCCACCCGAGATGACGAGCGTTAACCCGCGCGCCACACTGAGCATGGCGAGAGTAGCGATAAACGAGGGCAGCTTTCCGTACGCGCTTGCAAGCCCGTTGA
Source organism: Frigoribacterium sp. (assembly GCA_025363205.1). Lineage (GTDB taxonomy): Bacteria > Actinomycetota > Actinomycetes > Actinomycetales > Microbacteriaceae > Lacisediminihabitans. Next base: position 3,527 of record JANYEI010000168.1, on the reverse strand, counting down.
CGGCTCCAGCAATAAGCCCGATTAGAAGACCGCCGACGAGGGCGAGCCACCCCGGTACTCCCGAGCTGGTGAAAAGGAACCCACCGGCCATGGAGGAAAGTGCGGCGACACTGCCGACGGAAAGGTCAATACCGCCTGCCACAATCACAAAGGTCATACCGAAGGCGAGAACGGCGACCGTTGAGACTTGAATCCCAATGTTGAGAATATTCTGGCCCGTGAGAAAGTCTGGGGTCGCGATGAAAAGCACAACACAGAGGACGACTAGCCCGACGAGGGCTCCGTTATTAGAGAGAAAGCGCTGAACCTTGAACGATGGCTTGTGCGCCTTCACTGTTGTAGTCATTGTTGGATTCTTTCTAGTCTTCGTCGGTCTGTGATGAACGGTTTGAATCGCTGGTCGCCAGTGTCATGATCGTGTCCTGCGTTGCCTCGGAAACACTCACTTCCCCGGCGATGCGGCCATCGCGCATCACAATGATTCGGTCACTGATTCCCAGCACCTCAGGAAGTTCGCTGGAAACCACAATGACAGCGCCACCCGCCGCCGCTATGGAATTGATCAGCTCGTAGATCTCAACTTTTGCGCCGACATCGACTCCTCGAGTGGGCTCATCGAGCAGGAGCACCGTCGATTGGGCAAGAATCCAGCGCCCAAAGACCACCTTTTGCTGGTTACCTCCGGAAAGCAGCCGCACGGGCTGGTCTATGTTGAGCATCCTGATGCGGAGGGTCTCGGCGATTACTCCAGCCCGCGATCGCTGGCCTGAAAAGTCGGGCAGTCCCATTCGTGCGCTTGAGGCGAGAGTTGCATAGCCAAGATTGTCGTTAACTGAGGCATCGAGCACTAAACCCAAACCCTTGCGATCTTCGGGAACGTGGCCGATTTCGGCGGCGATAGCGGCGCCAACGCTCCCCTTCTTGAGAACTTGACCGCGCACGGAAATGGTCCCGGAGTCATAGGTATCAACGCCGGCGATTGCTCGAATAACTTCAGTTCGCCCCGCGCCGACAAGTCCAGCGATTCCGAGGACCTCTCCGGCGTGCACAGTGAATCCGATGTCTTGGAATCGGCCTTTCGCACTGAGCCCGGTCACTTTCAGAACCGCTGTCGAGGTATCGACGGGCGATGATCGCCGCGGATACTGCTCGTCGATACTGCGTCCCACCATCATCCCGACCAGTTCAGCCTGGGGGGTCGAGGCGCTGACCTCGGCGACGAAATGACCGTCACGCAACACCACAACCGTGTCGCCAATCTCCGCAATCTCGTCGAGGTGGTGGCTGATAAAGAGCATCCCGACGCCACGCGCACGAAGCTCAGCAACCACACGAAACAAGTTGTCTGTTTCATGGCGTGTGAGCGCGGCCGTCGGTTCGTCAAGGATCAGAATCCGTGCGTCGATGCTGAGCGCTTTTGCTATCTCAACCAATTGCTGGCGAGCAATCCCCAGATCACCGACCAGAGTATCGACGTCGATATCGAGACCGATACGGCCCAGAGCATCGCGTGCCTTCGACCGGAGGGCTTTTCGATCTACCATTCCAAATCGCGTTGGAATCCGTCCCATCATGACGTTCTCAGCGATGCTCAACGACTCGACAAGATTGAGTTCTTGGTGAATGGTCGCAATACCGAGTTTTTCAGCCGCGTGAGCGTTCGGCAGGCTGACTGCTATCCCGTCGACGAGAATGCGACCCCCGTCGGGTTGATAAACGCCGGACATCATCTTGATCAATGTCGATTTTCCGGCACCATTTTCACCAAGAAGGACCTGTACTTTTCCGGCGCGTACATCGACAGTAACGTCGGTGATTACCTGAACTGTTCCGAAGGTTTTGCTGACTCCTTCAAGCGTGATCAGTGGTGTCTCGATCATGTCAGTTGCTCCCACGAAGTTCTGCGGTCCTCGGGAGGATTGCGTGGGCGGATGACCCCCGGATGATCAGTTCGCTCGTTTGACACACAGATTTTGGGCGCCCGCCGTTCATAACATCGACCAGCAGCTCGACGGCAATTCGTCCCATGTCCTCCACACTGTGTGACACAACACTCAAGGGAGGGTCAAGCAGCGCGAACCACTCAATATCGTCGAAAGTGACGATTGCAATATCCACGCCGATCTGAAGGCCGAGACGGTGAACCACGGCAAGCGCACCCACTGCCATGAGGCTATCCGCCGCAAACAGAGCAGTCGGCGGATGTGGCACGCTCAGCAGGGCGTGGACGGCAGCCGATCCGCTAGCCGCCTGAAAGTTCCCGTAGAAAATCAGATCAGGGTCGACGGTGAGGCCGTTTGCTGCGAGTGCAGCGGTAAAAGAAGACAGCCGGTCACGACCAGTGGAGACCGTTTGCGGCCCGGCGATGTAGCCGATCCGATCGTGCCCGAGACCGACAAGGTGGGAAACAGCCTGCCGGATGCCCGCATCGCTGTCCGTTGTCACACTGGGAACATCGACCCCCGGAATTATTCTGTCAACGAAGACCGTGGGGATGGAACGAGAAGTGAGTGACTTGATCGCATCACTGCTGTCGCCCTGGGGCGCAACGATGATGCCATCAACCTGCCGGGAAATCAGCGCGTTGATATAGCGATCGTGTTGTTGTGTATTTTCGTTGGCATTTCCCAGAAGCGTGACATACCCGAGGTTGAGTGCAGCCTGCTCGATCGTATGAGCGAGGTCGGCGAAAAATGGATTCCGTATATCTGATACCAGCAGGCCGATGGTGTCAGACCGTGTCGAGCGAAGAGCACGCGCCTGAGCGTTCGGCACGAAGTCAAGCTCGCGCACTGCTGCCTCTACCGCCTGCCGCGCGCGCGCCGAAGTCGCCGGGTGTCCGGAGAGCACCCGCGACGCCGTTGCAGGCGACACGCCAGCAAGAGCTGCCAAGTCCTTAAGCGTTGCGTTATTCACCGCTAGCACTCCGTTGTGAGAATGGAATCGATTCCATGGAATCGTTTCCATAACCATAAAGTCGAAATTTGAGTCTGTCAAATCGTCGCTGCAGCTCGAACAATCTTCGGATTTCCGACGACAACAGAGACGCTGCGCAAGATTCGAACAAGCGGCGAGCCCTTATCCGTTTTCAATCGAGATTTCAGAGCTTGTCAAGTTCCTGACGATCGTCAACGCCGTCATTCGAAGCTCCTGTCAGAAGCCGAATCAGCCCCAGGTCAGCGGCGGCGGGTTGGACGCCGAGGACACGGCTTCTCGTACCCGGCTCGAGGCTCGACGGACGAGTCACCGACCTGGGACTCTTCGACTCATTGATGGCACCCCTCTTGGCCGGCCGATGAGTGCGGGTTCTGGGGAAAAAATCGGCTGAAATGCAGGCGCTCGGCGGACTTCTCCCGATGCTCTCAAGCACCTTCGGTTAGCCCTCACGCGGGCGACGTCCATATCGTGGGCAAAGCGTGACTATTTGCGTCCCGTAGAGGTGAAGTCCCGGTCAGACAAGGCTCCTGGCCGCGCTTTTTGGTGCACCCCCCCGGACTTGAACCGGGAACCCACTGATTAAGAGTCAG
>JANYEI010000137.1 GCA_025363205.1 Frigoribacterium sp. | reverse complement strand
GGATCGAGCGGACCTATCACCGCCGACGCCGCCAGCCCCGACTCGGCCGTTTGACCCCGATCGAATTCGAAGCCATCATGAACACGTCAGCCGCATTGGCTGCGTGACTAGGAACTGTCACCTATCCGTGCAGCAGACCCTATACGTAAGCAGCGCAGGCAGGCTGCCGCGAAGTTACAAGCGGAGCAGCAGAGAGCGGAGCATCAGGCGTCTCGCGCAAAGTACGCCGCGGATCTGGCTGAGCGTCGGGCAACCACATACATTTCGCCAGCTGGCGAACCAGGACCAATGCAGATGCGTTCGTCCGGAAGGTTTCGCCTGCCACGGCATCAAGACACGTCCGCAACTCTTGCTGGTGCATACCCATTCCTAGCTGAAGGCGGGCTCGGCTCCGACGGCGTCTTCGTTGGTCAGGATCTCTACTCTGGCGGGTCTTTCGTCTACGACCCATGGGTGCTCTACGCGCGCGGCATCATCACCGCACCGAACCTCGTGCTCGCGGGCATTGTCGGATCCGGAAAATCCAGCTTGGCCAAGAGCCTCTACACACGATCGATCCCGTTCGGTCGTCGCGTCTACGTCCCCGGCGATCCGAAGGGCGAGCACACAGCGATCGCTGAAGCTGTGGGTGGGCGGGCGATCGTGCTCGGTCATGGGCTTGCCGCTCGTCTGAATCCGCTCGACGAAGGCTACCGACCCGCCGGGATGAGCGAAGAGAGCTGGGCATCCACGATCGCCGCCCGACGACGCGACCTGATCGGCGCGCTCGCCGAGACGGTCCTCACTCGACCACTCACACCCTTGGAACACACGGCGATCGACACTGCCCTGACCGAGGTCGTTCGCAGCAACGACGTGCCGATCCTGCCGATGATTGTCGAACACATACTCGCCCCGACAGTGCAGGCGGATCCGGATGGGCGCCTCGCCGAAGACGGACGTCTCGTTGGGCATGCCCTGCGGCGCCTTGTCGCAGGTGACCTCGCCGGGCTCTTCGATGGCCCGTCGACAGTGAGATTCGATCCGACGCTGCCGATGATCTCTCTTGACCTATCGAGAGTGACAGAGAACTCGACCCTGACCTCGGTCCTCATGACCTGTTCGTCGGCCTGGATGGAATCCGCCCTGCTCGACCCGAACGGTGGTCAGCGCTGGTGCATCTACGACGAGGCGTGGCGCCTCATGTCTCATCCGGCGTTGTTGCGCCGGATGGATGCGCATTGGCGCCTCGCTCGCCACTACGGGATCGCGAACATGCTTATCTTCCACAAGCTGACTGACTTGGAAAATGTCGGTGACCAGGGTTCCGCGATGCGAGCGCTGGCAAGCAGCCTTCTCGCCAACGCAGAGACGCGAATCATCTACCGGCAGGAATCCGATCAGCTCGGGGCTACTGCGAGAGCGCTCGGTCTGACGGGGACCGAACAGAAGCTGCTGCCGGGGCTTGGCGTGGGCCAAGGGCTGTGGCGCATTAAAGATCGCTCCTTCGTTTGCCAACACCAACTGCACCCTGGGGAGCTGGAACTGTTCGACACGACAAGCCGAATGATCAGCTGAACCGGGTGTGGGTGCCGACGCGCACCTCTGTGGCATGAGCAATCGCAATAGTCCTGCGGAAACACCGCCCGGATCGCCCTCCGCCCTCCCGCTCGCAGTAGTCACGGTCAACGAGCGCGGCACCATGACCGTCATCTACGACGGGCGCGACTTCCCGCCTCCAACGCCGGATGCTTCTTGGAGTCGGGCATGCTTTGGTGATCTTCTCGACGCAGTCTCCGACCACCGCACGCACACCGTCCGAGTTGAAGTGCACGAGTTCGATGGCTCCGTTTTCACCGACATCGTCCATGCTGCACGACAAGAACGCGGCACGGCAAAGGATCAGTCGCCTAGTGTGACGCGGCGAGCGCGGCACCGCCCAACGCATCAGCTGATCGAGGTCACCGGGGCCGGATTCGTCCCTGGCGAGGACGTCACGGTCGCGCTGTCAGTCTCCAGTACTGAAGGATCCCCTGGCGGGAGCGCCCGTGCGGTCATCGATGTGAGCCAACTCGTCGACCACCGATCGGAGATCTTGCTCATCGGACGTATCTCCGGCGTCATCGTCACCTTCACCGCCCCAGGCTCCGGCGTCGGCGGCACGTTCGCCGGCAACAAGACGTCGGTGACGGCGACCACCAATGCCCAGGGGATCGCCGTCGCCCCGGCCTTCGCGGCGAATTCCTTGCTGGGGTCGTACACCGTGACGGCGAGCGTCTCGGGCGTCAACACCCCCGCCTCTTTCAACCTGACCAACACGGTCGGGGCCGTCAATAGCGTCACCGCCTCGGCC
>JANYEI010000098.1 GCA_025363205.1 Frigoribacterium sp. | reverse complement strand
GGCCGAGTCGTAACTATTCGCGCCGAACTGGGAACGCTTGGGGAGAGGGACTGCTGACGATTTGGTTGAGTCAATCAAACCGACAGCAGTCCCAGGTGATGTGTGTGGGTGGAGGTTGACAACTGGGGTCAGTCTCCATGTGTGAGGTGTGGGCCCGTTTTGCCAGCTTCATCCAGGGCTGTCATCGTTGCCGCTGCGATTACGCGTGCCCACATCTCATGAAGTGCTTTCCAGGAAAAAAGGTCCCCCACGAACAGTTTTCCAACCCGCAAGTCCGGGAATGGCACGAACACGGTGTTGGGTCTGTGCAAGGTAGCCGCCAGTGTGACCTGATTGAGGCGGTGGATTTGCAGTGTCAGTAATTTGCGTACCCACAGTGGCATGTCCTGAAAGTCGCCCATCGGGGGAATTGCGGCCAAAATGATGCGGCAATCGGCTGCGGCACGATCCTGAATGTGATCTATGACCGTCCCCAGATTGGCGGCCCACCGTGTTGAGCTTGTGGCGAGCAGCACGTCGGGGACACCCAACATGATGATGACTACATCAACGTCGGCGGCCCCCAGATCATCCATTCGCTCCACCTTCGCGATGGTGAGGTCTGTAGCGCCGATAGTTGCCCACCGGCATCCGCGCCTACGATCGTGGGAGATCAGTCGAGCTGTGTGGGACGCAACGGTCATCCCGTGTTCCATCACACCGTATCCGGCAACTGCCACATCACCAATGAATAGCAGATGGTCAGGGTCCGAACCGGCAATAACAAATTCCGGTTCGTCTGCCGGAAATGGGCCCGAATTGACCTCTTGTTTGTATAACGCAAGCGGCATCCGCAACAGTGGATGCGCGCAAAACATGACAATATCGACAAACAACTTCCGCAGCGCGGTTTTACCACTTTCACCGTTCTGGAAAACCACAGGTGTCTTCTCTGTCTGGCCTTCGGATGTGGCGAACTGACCCCGATGAAATGACCATGCATCCGGAGCTACGGCCTGCCGCAAATACGACATAACTTTTCAAGTTATTCAGCCTCAGGGAGTACCCGATAGCCCCACTTAACGGGACAACCCGACATCCACAGTTAGAGCACCACTATCTGTGGGAGCGTTGACGCCATGGCGACTACTCAACGACTCATCACTTTGGCTGGAGGCCGTGCCCTCGATATCTTCGTTGTCGGAGAGGAGGGCGCCCCCCTGGTAGTCAATCTTCCCGGCACCCCCCAGGGACATCGCATCCTCCCCTCCCTTGAAGAGGCCGCTCCGGTCGCCGGGGTGCGTATCGCCTCGCTGGCGCGCCCGGGTTATGCCGAGTCCACTCGTCTACCCGGCCGAACCGTCGCCGACGTGGTTCCGGACGTGCTGGCAATGGCCGACGTGCTTGGCGTTCAGCAGTTCGCTGTCATGGGCACCTCCGGTGGCGGACCGCATGCCCTGGCCTGTGGAGCTCTCGCCGGCGACCGGTGCGCCGCTGTCGCGGTCGTCAGCGGTGTCGGTCCGTGGGCCGCGCCTGGGCTGGACTTTCTCGACGGAATGGGCGACGGCAACGAAGTCGAGTTCGGCGCCGCGCTTCAGGGTGAGAGTCAATTGCGCGAGCTGCTCATGCTCTGGCGGGAAGAGATCCTGACTGCGGGGGAGCAGGGGACCTTCAACTCCTTGCAAAGTGTTCTGAGCCCGCCGGACCTGGAGGTCATGACCGGGGACTTCGCCCGCGAAATGCATGAGAGCTTTATGCTTGCACTGCAGAACGGCGTTGACGGTTGGGGTGATGACGACCTGGCCTTCACGAGGCCCTGGGGGTTCGATCTGACACAGATCAACGTTCCAGTCTTCCTCTGGCAGGGAGAACAAGACCTGATGGTGCCTCCGGCCCACGGTCGATGGCTCGCCAGCGCAATACCGAACTGCCGCGCGCGGCTGCTGCCAGATGACGGCCACCTCACCGTGCTCCTGAATCGCCCCGTCGAAATTCTGGCGGATCTTGCTGCTGCGCTCCAGAAACAGGACTGAATCGAGCACGGTGGTCGTCTGAATATTGCGCAAGGACGACAGACCTGCGTAACCCCGACAAAATGACACGGGCCACACTCCTCTCATGCTGACACGCAGGGGCGTCCGGGGCAGTCCGATCAACTTCGGATCTGTCGCCTTGGCTATCCCGTCGGCGGCTGTCACTCCTATCGACCCCATGCACATCGTCACAAGGTCAGCACGTAGTTCGCCCGAGAAAGTCTCGATCTCCTTGAGACAAGTCTCGAGTTGCTTGAGAACTGACACCAGCCGCCCGAGGTCACGACCCGAGTGCTGTAACGATGGCCTCTGCGCGCGGCAAATACGGATCGTAGTGATTGGGGTCCTCATTGACCTGCACCGCATGGGCGGCCTCACCAGGGGAGAGATTTTTCCAGCCGGGTATCGACACCAATTTCGTGAAAAAGTTCAGCGAGGAGATATACGGATCCATACGATCTGCGTAGGTACCCCACGCGCCATTGTCCCGCTGCTGGAATAGCCCTCGGCTGTCAGCCCCGGCAGCATCTCCGTGGTCGAGCACGCGCAGTCCCGACTCTCCGAGAGCCGTCATCACCCCGATTGCCTGGGTGTGCGGGCCGATGCCAAGAGAGCGTGCCGCCATCATGACGTGAGCCGCGTTGATGAGTCGGTCCTGGCAGTAGCCAGCGATGGGCCCGGCCGGCACCACGATCCTCCCGACCGTCACAGGAGCGGCTGGGGCGCAGGCGCGAGCGGATGCCGAGGGCGAGTTGCGCGCTAATATCCCTGTGCCGAACACCACACCCACACCAAGCACAACGGCCAGGAGCGCCGCAACCAGAGCGAAGATTTTGAGGGTTCTGCCCACGTCACACCTCCTCCCCTTGTTGTCGAGCTTTGTTGTCGAGCTTTGTTGTCGCGGTACCGAGAGGCAAATCTAGCGCGAGCGCCCGGGAAGACCCCGAACGCCGCAGAGGCCCGATCTGTCCCCGTTGTGGGACTTCCCGGGCTTCTCTGTTTCCGATAGATTCAAGCGGCATCCCCACCCAATCACCCTGAGCACGAAGGAGCGAACGGATGGTGACTCCCGAACTCACGATGCAAGTGAACACACTCTGGACCGCATTTATGGCGGCCGGCGTCAGTCCGCTCGACACGCTCGAGCAAATCACCCGCGCGCTCGCCGATCGCAGCTATCGTCCATCGCAAAATGCGACGCCCGAGCTTCGGACCGCGCTGATCGATCTACTCGACAGTGCCCCCATGCAGAACGGCACCGTCCAGACAGAGGTCTACGACCACCTGGTGTCAAAGCTGGCGATCTCCGCACAGTCCGGCCAGAGCGGTCCTGCGCTCACCCCGAATCACATCATGAAGCTCATGGTCGACCTCGTGGAGCCCACGCCGGATGACACGATCATCGACCCGACGGTGGGAACCGGCGGCATGCTGGTGGCGGTAGCGGCATATGTGCGCAATCGCCGGCCCGGATTTTCGACCGACGCCGGTGCGAATTACGGCTCCAACGGAGCCCTGCTAACAGGGGTGGCCCCCAACGCGCCCTTGAATCGCATCGCCACGACCAACCTGCGGCTGCACGGGGTGAGGAACGTCGCCGTATCCAACGGCGATCCGCTCGGCGAAGAAACCGGCGTGGGCAACACCGGCCACGGCACTTTCTCCATTGTGCTCGCAAACTCCCCATTTGCGGGTACTCGCGATTCGGTAGCGGCGGCAAAGGATCTCCTCACGGTCGTGAGGACCAAGAAGACAGAGCTCTTGTTTCTGGCGCATTCACTCCGACTGCTTCGGGATGGCGGGCGGGCCGCGGTCATCCTGCCGGACAGCGCGTTGTTCGGAACATCCAAGGCTCACACGGACGCGAGACGCATGCTCGTCGAAGACCACAAGCTCGACGCCGTCGTGCGCCTTCCGCCCGGCGTGTTCAGGCCGCACTCGGCCCTTTCGACCTCGATCCTGCTCTTCCATAAGGCGGAAACCACCGACAGTGTCTGGTTTTACGACGTGCGTGCGGATGGCTTCACGCTCGACGATAATCGTGCGCAGATCGAGGCCGACGACCTGCCAGATGTGCTGGAACGCTGGCGGAGCCTGCGGAGTTTGCGAAATATGGCGACAACGGAAGCGGGCGACGGCACGGAGAAGGCAGCACACGAGACCGTCCGTCCGCGGACCTCGCAGTCTTTCGTCGTTCCGAGGTCGGAGATCGCGGAACAGGGCTATGACCTCACGTTCAACCGCTACCGGATCGTGCTCGGAGAACGCGTCGTCCACCGTTCTGCCAACGACATCCTGATCGACATCGCCCGTCTCGAATTGCGAATCCAACAGGGCTCGTCCGCGCTCGCCCGCGCTCTGGCCGAAACGCTGTGATCGAAGTCCGACACCGGCTCGCGGACATCACCGAGCCGATCGACTCCTCAGGCCCCGATACGACCGGCCAGGATTTTGTCTTCATTGACCTCGCCTCGGTTGATCTCAGTTCGAAACGTATTGTCGCGCCGAGACAGCTGGTTCTCGACAGCGCACCCGTGCGGGCACGTCAACGGCTGAGGCGCGGTGATGTGCTCGTCTCGACGGTCCGTCCGCGCCTCAACTGCGTGGCATCCGTTCCCCCGCACCTCGACGGGGCAATCGCAACAACGGGCTTCAGCGTCTTGCGGCCGCGACCGGAGATCGTAGACGAGCGTTATCTGTTTCGCTGGGTGCAGGGCCCGGAATTTATTGCCGACATGACGCGGCTTGCCTCGGGTGCGACTGTTCCTGCGGTCTCTGATGCCCTGGTGCGGGCAACGGAGATCCCGCTCCCGCCTCTGGAGGAACAGCGACGGGTCGCCTCGGTGCTTGACGAGGCCGACCAGATCCGCCTCGATCGCCGGGATGCCATCGCACTGTTAGACGAGCTCGCCCGGGCGTTTTACCTCAGCGTGGTCGAGGGCGCGTCCGTGTTCGGTACCGTTCGAGATCTGGTCGAATCCGCCGCGTACGGCACATCGGCCAAAACAAGCGCTTCGCCCAAAGGCATGAATGCGGTGCCGATTATCCGCGTGTCGGACATCACCGGTGATGGCGCGTTGAATCTCACCCGTCTCAACGTGGCCGAGCTCGACGCCCCGGAGCGGGAGCGGTATTCGGTGAAGGATGGCGACGTGCTCTTTTCTCGCACCGCCAGTGCCGAATCCGTCTCGAAGGCCGCAATTTTCTGGGGTGACCTGGTGTCGGCACACGCGGCAAATGTGATTCGTTTGCGGCCTCGTCACACTGCCAGCGCGGAGTACCTCGCGTACTTCCTGAACAGTGCGCACACGAAGGACACTCTGCGCGCGATGGCCACCATCAATCCGACCAATCTGCTTCTGGCGTCCGTGCCGGTGCCGTCCTTTGCCGCGCAAGCGCTCCTGGCGCAAGAGCTCCGTGACATCCACGCTCTCAAGGCGAACGAGCTTGCCCAACTCGCCCTTCTGGACGAACTCTATGTCACCCTGGAGAATAGGGCCTTCACCCGGCGGCAGTGATGAGGTTCGTACCCTGCTGGGTCTGCTCGGGCGCTGGGTCTTCTCGGGCGCTGGGTGAAATCGTCTGAATCGGGAACGATTCGATCTCCACATCGGTTGCGGTAGGCGTGCGCGGGACTCGCGCGCGTGAGAAAGGCCCTCGCATGACTATCCCGATCTCCATCCTCGATCTCGCTCCGATCGCTTCCGGGCAGACCGTGCGGCAGAGTTTCGCCAATAGCGTGCGGCTCGCACAAACTGCCGAAGCGAACGGCTACTCCCGGGTCTGGTACGCCGAGCATCACAACATGACCACGATCGCGTCATCCGCCACGAGTGTGCTGATCGGCCACGTCGCAGATCACACTTCGACCATCCGCCTTGGTTCGGGCGGCGTGATGCTGCCGAATCATTCGCCGCTCGCCATCGCCGAGCAGTTCGGCACCCTCGCCGAGCTGCATCCCGGACGCATCGACCTTGGCCTCGGACGCGCCCCCGGCAGTGACCAGAACACCGCGAGGGCCATGCGCAGGGATCCCCGATCGTCAGAGCAGTTTCCCGGAGACGTACTCGAGCTCCAGGCCTTCCTGCGCGGCGAATCAATCGTTCCCGGCGTTCAGGCCGTGCCGGGCGGTGGTACCGATGTGCCCCTCTACATTCTCGGGTCATCGTTGTTCGGAGCGCAGCTCGCCGCCTCTCTCGGACTTCCCTTTGCGTTCGCCTCGCACTTCGCGCCCGACTTGCTCCATGAAGCAATGGCGCTGTACCGCGACGAATTCCGTCCATCACGCCAGCGTGCTGAGCCCTACGCGATCGCTGCGGTCAACGTGATCGCATCAGACGACGAAGCGGATGCCCGCCTCCAGTTCGCGACGACCCGGCGTTCGCGCGTGCGCAGCCTCATTTCCCGCGGGCCTTCCGCGATCGACGCTGTGCCCGTTGAATACACAGACGACCAGATCGATGCCTTCCTCACCACCTCCGAGGGGCGCAATATCGCCAACATGATGCGGTACTCCGCCGTCGGCACGGCCTCAGAGGTAGGCAGCTTCCTCGAGGATTTCGCCACCTCAGTGAAGGCCGACGAGCTTATCATCGCGCACCAGTCCGGCGACATCGACGACCGCTTGCGCTCAGTAGAACTCACCGCTCAGGCGATGAAGACGCTCCAACCCGTCGAGTAGGGGCAGGACTAGCGTCGCGGGTCGGCGTTGTCCGCCCTGTCGGTCCGGGTCCCGCCCGCGTTGTCGAGATGCGCGTTGTCGAGATGGGCGCCGTCGAGATGGGCGCCGTCGAGATGAGCGCTGTCGGCTTGCGCGTTGTGATCTTGCGCGTTGTCGGCCTTCGCGTCTCCGCCATCGGTGGGACGGTCTCCAGCGCGATGACGATTCGAGGGCAGATCCGGATCGATCTGGTCGGCCTTTCGCATCTGTTCATCCGACTCGGCGCGCACATCCCGTGCCTCCGCCTGACGGTCGGCGGCCTCGCGACGCAGCCGCTCGGCATCCACCTCCGCCTGCTTCGCGTCGGCCTGGGCGCGGGCTGCCTTCGCCTCCCGTTCACGGGCGCCAAGTTCACCCTCCTGTGCCTTGCCACGCAGCTCCGCGGCATGTGCTCGGTTTGCGTTGATCTTGCGCCTGCGGCCGAAATACACCACCAAAACGATGATCACGATCACTATGACAACCACGACGATGAGTGCGACCAGTGTGCTGTTGGACATGCGTTGCTCCCTTGCTTGGCCATCGATGCAGGTGACGGTACTCGCAGCGACCCTCTCCAACAATGGGAAGCAAGACATTCGCAAAGTGGCCCCTTGACTCGCTCCGGGGAAGCGAGTCATCTAGTGACATGCAAGAATTTGTGATTGTTCACCAGATCACGCGCCTCGAGTCCGCGGAGCAACTCGACCCGGTCGTCAAAAAAGCGGAGACGCTTTTCGGTGCGATCCTCAAGCCGCGCTGGCTGCGCGACCTCCTGCACGGTGTGCCGATCGGGCATCCGCTGCACCCGGTTGCGGTGCAGGTTCCGGTCGGGGCGTGGGTCTCGGCCGCATTCCTTGACCTCGCACCGGGCGCATCAAAAGCCTCTCGGCTGCTCGTCGGCATCGGAGTGCTGAGTGCCCTGCCGGCAATCGTGACCGGGTGGACGGATTGGTTGTACCTGCACGATCAGCAAAAACGGGTCGGAGTCGTCCATGCAGCGACCAACTCCATCGCCCTCGGTCTCTACACCCTCTCCTTGATCCAGCGCGGGAAGGGCGGCGGTAAAGTGCTCGCCTTCGCGGGCCTCGGGGTGGCCTCGGCCGGAGCGTTTCTCGGCGGCCACCTCGCCTACCGACAGGCAGCCGGGGCAAACCATACGGAGGACGTGCCGCACCTTTTTCCGGCGGGGTGGCATCCTCTCGGCCCACTCACCGACCTGCCAGAGGGCGAACTGCACCGGGTGGAAGTTGCGGGTCAACCCCTGCTCACTGTGCGCCGCGGTGATGCCGTGTACGTGCTCTCCAACACCTGCAGTCATCTCTCGGCGCCGCTTGATGAGGGCACCCTGATCGGCGCACACACTGACAATCCCTGTGTGGAATGCCCCTGGCACCAGAGCACGTTCGCGCTGCGCACCGGCGATGTGGTGCACGGACCAGCCACGTCGCCGCAGCCTCGCTTCGATACCCGCACCGTGGACGGGATCGTGCAGGTGATGCTGCCGGGTGCGGGCTAACGCGCGCTGATCGCAACTATCGATCCGGTCTCGCCCTGGGCGCTCAGCCACCGCAGGCGATAATCGACCATGCCTGAAACCCCTGCCTCCGAAACCATCATCATCACCGGAGCAAGCGATGGCATCGGTGCCGCCGCCGCCCGCGCGCTGTCCGCCAGCGGTCGCAAAGTCGTTATCGTCGGCCGCTCTCCCCAAAAAACGGCGAAGGTGGCGGATGCCCTCGGCGCCGATTATTTCGTCGCCGACTTCTCGAAGCTCCGCGAGGTGCGCCGCCTCGCCGCCGAGCTGCGCGAGCGTTACCCCAGAATCGACGTGCTCGCCAACAACGCTGGCGGTATCTTCGGTGACCGCACCATCACCGAAGACGGTCACGAACTCACCTTTCAGGTGAATCACCTCGCACCGTTCCTTCTCACCACCCTGTTGTTGGACCGCCTCATCCTCAGCAAGACGCGCGTGATCAACACCTCGAGCGTCGCAAATCTCGGCGGCAACATCGCTGTTGACGACCTCGACTTGGCCACGCGGTTCAGCCCGGGCAGGGCCTACAGCAACGCAAAGCTCGACAACATCCTCTTCACCAAGGAGCTTGCCCGCCGGTTCGGCGCGGAGGGCGTTACCACGGCAGCGTTTCATCCGGGGGTCGTCGCCTCGAACTTCGCCAGCGAATCCCGCAGCCCCCTGCGCGTGATCTACCGCAGCGTGCTACGCCACACCCTGATCTCCTCAGAGAAGGGTGCCGACACGTTGATCTGGCTAGCGACCACCACGCCCGGCAGAGATTGGACGTCGGGGGAGTACTACATCAAGCGCAAACCCGGTCGCACCAACCGGCAGGCGGATGACGCGCAACTCGCGAGTGCCCTGTGGGAGCGCAGCGCGGCGATGGTTGCGCCGCTGGTCGAGTAGGGCGCTCATTCGCCACCGTCGGTCGACCTCGGCGAGGCACACTTTATGTCGCCGCGTAAACCCGACCCGCCCCTCTCAGGAGGATCCGCTCCAGGCCGCCGGAACGATTGTCCAGATCAGCTCGGTGACGGCATCCGAGTTGTTGTCCCAGGAGTGTGGTTCACGGCCAGCGAGCGTCATCGTGTCGCCGGTCAGGAGGTATACCGTTCCTCCGACGAGCCTCACTCGCAGGGTTCCGCTCAGAACGTGCACGATTTCGACATCGCAGTTGATCGTGTAGAGCTCCTCGCCGCCGGTCGCTCCCGCCTCCAGGAGGGAGCGCAGCACCTGCACCCGGGACTCGCTTCGGGGCGTGAGCAAATGCTCGACGGCGCGGCTGCCGCCCATGTTGATCCGCGGCGCATCAGCAAGCGAGATCACCTCGTTTTCGGGCGCCTCAAATAACGACCCGAGTGGCAGCGAGAGCACCTGGCACAGGGTGACGAGAGTCGACACACTTGGCGAGGTTTCGTCGCGCTCGACCCGGCTGATGAAGCCAGTGCTGAGGCCCGTCGCAGTCGCGACATCGGCGATCGTGAGTGCCTGAGCAAGTCTGGTCGAGCGCAACTTCGCGCCAATGGCCAGCGGCGCCCCAGAGGGCGTCGGGTGTACAGCTCGCATCGTGCTCCCGTTCGTGGACACCGTCCCGGCATAATCCGGATATCGCAGCCGTGGTCGTCATGCCCAGTATCGGGCACCCGGTCCCGCGTCGCTCGTAACCGATCCGATCCGGTCTAATTCCCGGTGCGATCCGCGCGCGGCGTCATGGCCGACAGGATTTCATAGGCAACATGGGATGCCGCCACCGCGGTGATCTGGGCATGGTCGTACGCCGGCGCAACCTCCACAACATCCGCCCCCACGATCCTCACCCCGCGAAGCGCACGAATGATCGCGAGGAGTTCCCGGCTGGTGAGTCCGCCCGCTTCCGGAGTTCCCGTGCCGGGCGCATGAGCGGGATCGAGCACGTCGATGTCCACCGACACATAGACGGGGCGATCGCCGAGGCGGGCAAGCATCCGCTCGATTACCGTCGCGAGGCCAGCGGTCTCGAACTCGTGCGCCGCAATAACGGCGAATCCGAGGCGGGCATCGTCTGTGAGATCCTGCTGGCTGTAGAGCGGACCGCGGATGCCGATGTGCAGGCTCGCTTCGAGGTCGATGAGTCCTTCTTCGGACGCGCGCCGGAACGGGGTGCCGTGAGTGACCGGCGCGCCGAAGTAGGTGTCCCAGGTGTCGAGGTGGGCATCGAAGTGCAGCACCGCAACCGGACCGGTCTTCTTGGTGACCGCCCGAAGCAGCGGAAGGGCGATGGTGTGATCGCCGCCGATCGTGAGCAGGCGGGTGTCGCCGGCACCCAGATGAGTGGCTGCGTCCTCGATCTGTTTGACGGCCTCTTCGATGCTGAAGGGGTTGGCCGCTATATCGCCCGCATCGGCAATCTGCTGGGTCGAAAACGGCTCAACATCCTGCACCGGGTTGTAGGGCCGAAGCAGGCGGGAAGCCTCGCGCACATGCGCGGGCCCGAACCTCGCTCCCGGGCGATAGCTGACGCCACTGTCGAAGGGAACGCCGACCACCACGATGTCTGCATGGTCGACATCCTCAAGGCGAGGTAGTCGTGCGAAGGTAGCAATTCCGGCATAGCGCGGTGAGACGCTCGCGTCGGAGGGACCGATGGGTGTGGGGGACATTGGAATTCTTTCGTGAAGAGAGCGGATGCTCAGACGGACAGATTGAGGGCGACAGCGCGCACCGGCGCTCCATCGGCGGCCTCGAAGGCCAGCGGGAGAAGGGAAATGAAGGGTTCGGCAAAGTCGATCGAGTGCAGGTTGGTCAGGTTTTCACTGATCACTCCGGCCACGTCGGCGAGCAGATGGTGTACCGGAAAGCCCTCTCCCGGGTGCTCATCGTCAGGGGTCTCGTCGATGTTCAGCGCATCGATGCCAACGGTGCGGATGCCTAACGCAATCAGGTGAGCGCAGGCGTCGGCGTCGAGGAAGGGGTTCTCGAAGTACCGGGCGGTGCCGTAGTGCGCGCTCCAGCCGGTATGCAGCAAGACGATCGCCCCGGGAACCAGCTCGGCCTCGCGCGCCCTGAAATACTCCCAGCCGATGCGCCCTCGTGCGCCAGCGGCCCGAGCGTCGACGACGACACCGGTGCCCACAAATCTCTCGAGCGGCAGCTCGTCCAGCTTGGGTGCCGCGTCATCGAAGTGGTACGGGGCGTCCACATGCGT
>JANYEI010000109.1 GCA_025363205.1 Frigoribacterium sp. | reverse complement strand
GTGGTGTGCAGCTACCTCCGCTCGGCGGGCTTCATCGTCGAGAGCGTGGCCGACGGCGTGAGCGCCGTCGAGACTGCCGCACGGATCTGCCCCGACCTCGTGGTGCTTGACCGTATGCTGCCCGGAATCGACGGGGTAGAGGTGTGCCGCCGCATCCGCGCCGATCGGCCCGTACCGGTGATCATGCTCACGGCGCTGCGGGAGGAAGAGGATCGCATCGACGGCCTCGAAGCCGGAGCCGACGATTACCTGGCCAAGCCTTTTTCGCCGCGCGAGCTCGTACTGCGAGTGAAGTCCATCCTGCGCCGGAGCCTTACCGAATTCTCGCCCGAGTCGACAATCGACGCCGGAGAGTTCCATCTCGACGTGTCGTCGCGACGGGTCACCCTTCGAGGCGAGCCAATCGCGCTCACTATCCGCGAATTCGACCTGATTGCCTTTTTGCTCAAGCATCCTCGCCAGGTTTTCAGCCGCGAAGAACTGCTGCGGGCCGTGTGGGGCTGGGAATTCGGCGACCTCTCGACGGTCACCGTGCACGTGCGTCGGCTCAGGGAGAAGATCGAGCGTGACGCCGCGCATCCCACCCTGCTGAGCACCGTGTGGGGTGTTGGCTATCGCTTCGACGTCGAATCCGCGGTCACAGCATGACCATGACCGACCTGCTCATGGTCTCCCTCCTTGCTCTCGGTTGTGCCGTGGTCGTTGGTGCGGTGTCGCTGGTGGTGTTGCGATTCATGACCCGGACCTCGCTCGTGCTGCAGCTGTGCGTGGTCGTGCTCGCCGCGGTGCTGTCGATCGCCGGGGGCATGTGGCTCGCCGCCTCGATGATGCTCGTGACGCCGCACGACCTCACGGTGCTGCTTTCGGTGGCCGCGATTGCGGGGATCGTCTCGCTCTGGCTCGCCGCGCTGCTTGGTCGCTCCCTGGTGCGTAACAGCCGCCAGCTAATTGCCGCGACCCGGCGCATCGGCACCGAACAGGCGATGACCGAACAGGTGCGTCATTCGAGTAACGAATTCGCGGCGCTCGCCCTTGAGCTGACGGCGACCAACCACCGCCTCGCCGAATCACGCGGCCGCGAGGCGCTCGCGGAGAATTCGCGAAGGGAACTCGTAGCTTGGATCTCGCACGACCTGCGCACTCCGCTCGCCGGCATCCGCGCCATGGCCGAAGCGCTCGAAGACGGCATGGTGGACGAGCCGGAGCGCTACTTCAGGAAAGTGCGCAGCCAGGTTGACCAAATGAGTGGCATGGTCGACGACCTCAACGAGTTGTCGCGCATCCACTCTGGGTCCCTGCGGTTGTCGATGCAGAAGGTGTCGCTCTACGACCTGATCAGCGATGTGGTGGCCGAGCTCGGTCCGTTCGCCGAATCCCGCTCGATCTCGTTGGTCGGCGATGGGGCGCGGGAACTGACGATCCTCGCCGACCCGAGGGAGCTCTCCCGAGTCGTCGGCAACCTCGTGATGAATTCGATCCAGCATTCGCCGTCGGGCAGCCCAATCACGGTGAGCGCGCGGCAGAGCGACGACGGCTTGGCGGTCATCTCGGTGATCGACGCGGCGGGCGGAATCCCGGAGAAGGACCTCGGCCGGGTCTTTGAAGCCGGGTGGCGCTCCAGCAACTCGCGCACTCCGGAGACGGCGACTGCCCGATCCGGCGGCGCGGGGCTCGGACTCGCGATTGTGCAGGGCATCGTCCAGGCTCACCGCGGCCGTGTCGTCGTGCAGAACGTGCCTGGCGGATGCCGCTTCGACGTGTTCCTCCCGCCGAGCCCGGCAGACGGCACGCCCTCAGCTCTCGCGGTCGTGCCAGCGTGAGCATCGATATCCGGCCGGTCACCGGTCTCGCACCCCGCGCGATCGGCGGGTGGGCGGCGTTCGCGGGAGTGGTGTCCGCGGCGGTCGTGCTCGGGGTCGCCGAGGTGGTCTCGCTCGTTGTCGGTGCCGCCGGGAGCCCGTTGTTCGCGGTCGGTTCGCTCGTCGTCGACCTCGCCCCGCCTGCTGTCAAGGAGTTCGTGATCGCGATCTTCGGCACCGGAGACAAAGCGGCGCTTCTCACGCTCATGGGCATCCTCATCGTCGTGATTTCGGCTGCGGCCGGGGTACTCGAATTGCGCCGGCCGCCGTTCGGCGTGATTGTGATCGGCATCGGCGGTGTGATCGCATTCATCGCGGTGATCACCCGCGCGGGGGCCACCGGATTTAATGGGATCGCCGCCATCGTCGGCGGTGTCGCCGGAGTGGTGGTTCTTCGCCTCTCGATCGAGCGCCTCGGTCGCTGGAAGCGAGCCGCCGCCATCGCCGCCGCCATCGCCTCTACACCTGCCATCGCGCCCGCCACTGCCACCGCAGCTGGCGCCCGGGCCGGTTTGAGCGCCGGGCCACCGCTTGAGCGGCGCGGATTCCTCACCCTCGCAATCGTCGCCGGCGCCGCATCCGTCGTTGCGGGCACCGGGGCTCGGCTGATCAACGCGACCTCGAACCGGGTCGCCGCGATCCGTACCAAGATCACGCTGCCGAAGGCCGCCGTGCCCGCCAATCCGGTGCCGGCCGGAGCCACGATCGACGTGCCAGGAATCTCGTCGTTCGTCACCCCGAACGCACACTTCTATCGCATCGACACGGCCCTGCAGGTGCCGTCGGTCGATCCGGATAAATGGACGCTCAAGATCACTGGAATGGTGGAGAACGAGGTGTCGCTGAGCTTCGCCGAGCTTCTGGCGAAGCCGCTTGAGGAACACCTCGCGACCCTCACCTGTGTGTCGAATGAGGTGGGCGGCGACCTCATCGGCACTGCCCTCTGGCTGGGCTATCCGATTCGCGAATTGCTCGCAAAGGCGGTGCCGAAGGCGGGGGCCGACATGGTGCTCTCCACGAGCATCGACGGGTTCACCGCGGGCACGCCGCTGTCGGTACTGCAGGATGCCGGCACAAACGCCATGCTCGCGGTGGGAATGAATGGCGAGGCGCTGCCGCTCGAACATGGCTTCCCGGTGCGGATGGTCGTGCCCGGTCTCTACGGCTACGTCTCGGCAACCAAATGGGTGGTCGAGCTCAAGGTGACCAAGTTCTCCGAAGACCAGGGCTACTGGACCCCGCGGGGCTGGGACGCGAAGGGCCCGATCAAGCTCGCCTCCCGCATCGACACTCCGCTTTCCGGGGCATCGGTCACCGCCGGCACCGTCGCCATCGCGGGGGTGGCCTGGGAACAGCACGTCGGCGTGAAGTCGGTGGAGGTGCGGGTGGACAACGGCCCCTGGGCTAAAGCGACTCTCGCCGACTCGATCTCCGCCGACACCTGGCGCCAGTGGGTCTACCGCTGGCCGGCGACCACCGGCTCACACAAGATTGAGGTTCGGGCGACGGATGCGTCGGGCAGCACCCAGCGCCAGACCCACCAGCCGCCGGCGCCCAACGGCTCGGAGGGCTGGCACTCGATCATGGTGAGCGTGACCTGAGGCTTAGGCCACGGCCGCTCTCAGCGGAGCACTCGCGAACTCGGCCATCCCCTCATCGAAACTCACGGTCGGGCTCCAGCCGAGTTCGGACTTCAGACGGTCGGATGACGCGGTGATGTGCCGCACGTCGCCGAGACGGTATTCCCCGGTCGTCACCGGCGCGGGGCCGCCGGAATAGCGGCTGAGAGCGGAGGCGAGATCCGCGATGGTGTGCACGATTCCACTGCCGACGTTGAAGGCTCGAAACTGTTCGCCAGCCCCGACGATCGCCTCGATCGCGGCAAGGTTCGCGGCGGCCACATCCCGCACGTGCACGAAGTCGCGACGCTGTGCGCCGTCTTCGAAGACGCGGGGTGCCTCACCGCGTTCGAGGGCTGACCGAAACAGCGAGGCGACGCCCGCGTACGGCGTGTTCTGCGGCATCCCCGGTCCATAGACGTTGTGGTACCGAAGCGCGATCGCCCGGCCGCCGGTCGAGCGCGCCCAGGCGGCGGCGAGGTGCTCCTGGGCGAGTTTTGTCGCGGCATAGACATTGCGCGGGTCGAGGGGGGCATCCTCGGAGATGAGCTCGGGCAGCAGCGGGCTGCCGTGCTCGTCCAGTGGATCGAAGTGGCCGGCATCGAGGTCTTCGACGCGTCGAGCGGCCGGCCGGGTCGAATGCCCCGAGCTGTCGCGGTAATTACCCTCGCCGTAGACAACCATGGATGAGGCAAGGACGAGTCGCTCCACCCCGGAGTCCGCCATTGCGGCGAGCAGCACCGCGGTGCCGAGATCGTTGCTTCCCACATAATCGGGGGCATCTTCGATCGACACGCCAAGGCCGACCTTTGCAGCCTGGTGGCAGACGACATCAACGCCGAAGAGAGCGACGGCAAGGGCATCCGCGTTCCGCACGTCGGCGCGCACGAACTCGACGCGCGGATCGGGTCGATAGTCTCCGCCGTGCACATCCGGTCGAAGGGAGTCGAGCACGCGAAC
>JANYEI010000059.1 GCA_025363205.1 Frigoribacterium sp. | reverse complement strand
CGGGTAGATTCTTTCTTGAGATGAGGAAGACCCGATGAGCAGGCAAGACGGGCGCGACCGCCAGGTCAGTGCAGATTCGGTTGATAGCAGCACCGCCACGATTCTGCATGTGGACCTTGACGCGTTTTTCGCGTCCGTCGAGCTTCTCGATCGGCCGGAACTCGCCCACCTTCCCGTTGTCGTTGCCGGCAAGTCGCTGCGATCGGTGGTGACGGCGGCAAACTATCCGGCTCGCAAGTACGGTGTGCGCTCGGCCATCCCGCTTTCGCAGGCCCTCCGGCTCTGCCCGAAGGCGATCGTGCTCGAGCCGCATTTCGAGAAGTATCGATATTTCTCGAAACAGGTCATGGAGATCTTCGATGACGTAACCCCCCTCGTTGAACGGCTTGGGATCGACGAGGCGTTTCTCGACGTGTCCGGCGCGAAGGGATTGCTCGGGTCGCCGGCGGAGGTTGCGACGCTGATTCGACGGCGAGTGCACGAGGAGACGCGACTGAGCTGTTCGGTGGGGGCGGCATCCACCAAGTTCGTCGCAAAGCTCGCCTCGGGCCGGGCTAAACCCGACGGCCTGCTCGTGGTGCCTGCCGATCAGACGCTCAGCTTTCTGCATCCCCTTCCCGTCGGAGCGCTTTGGGGCGTCGGCGCCATCACCGAGGATGCGCTGACCCGGCGTGGACTGCGCACCATCGGTGACATCGCTCGGTCGCCGCTCTCCGCCCTGCAACGCGCGGTGGGCGAGGCGACCGGCCAAAGACTGCACGACCTCGCCAACGGGCGGGATCCGCGGTCGGTGACTACGGCATCCGTTGAGAAGAGCGTCGGGCACGAGGTGACCTTCGAGGTCGATACGATCGACGCCGACGCACTGCGCCTCGAGCTTCTTCGCCAGGCCAACGCAGTGGCGGTGCGGCTGCGCACGGCGGGGTGGGTGGGACGCACCGTGGTGCTCAAACTGCGCTACGACGACTTCACCACGATCACGCGGTCCCGAACCCTTGCCGAGTCGACCGATGTCGGGCGCCGCATCTTCGAGGAGGTGCGCGGCATTTACGAAGCACTCGGACGTCACAATCCAGTGCGGCTCATCGGCGTGCGTATGGAGCAGCTCACCGAGGGCGATGGCCAGCAGCTCGGCCTCTGGGATGCGGATGAGAGCTGGCGCGAGGCCGAGGACACGATCGACGCGGTGACCGCACGCTTTGGTCGAGGGATGCTTCGGCCGGCGTCACTACTGAAGGTCGATGCTCCGCGGGGTGACGCGCAGAACGCGCATCGGATTGACTACGAGCCGCCAGCGTAACCTCGCCTTTGGTGTTGTGCTGCTCGGTGAACGCCGGTCGCGGATACCGTTAGTGGCCTGATTCAGTGACTTCCGTCGACGAGCTTGAGCCCGATGACACAGCCGATGAGCCCGAGCAGTAAAACGATCTTCAGCCAGGACACGCTGGTGTCCCCACTGAGCATCGACCAGGTCACAGTGAGAGCGGCGCCGATTCCCACCCAGACGGCATAGGCCGTTCCGATCGGGATTTCGCGCATGGCCCAGGCAAGGCCAGCCATGCTGAGAGCCAGCGCGCCGCCAAAGATGATGCTTGGCCAGAGCTTGGTGAAGCCTTCCGATTTTCCGAGCGCCGTGGCCCAGACCGCTTCAAGAACCCCGGAGGCAATAAGGATGATCCATGACAAGGCTGTTCACTCCTCGGCCAGTCTTGTCGCATTCCGGGTACTGAACCGTCGTCCGGGGCCGCGTTGAGCGACCTGTTTCCATTTTAGGCAAGAGAGGATGAAGCCGGTGTAATTTGGTCGGCTCACATTATGCTCGAGCAGATCAATGTGCGCGGAAACTGGGTATTCGCACTATTCGGAGACGGCGTGGGGCGGAGCACCAATGTGCGGCTTGGCACACCATCGATTGACCCCGTAGAAAATCCATCACGGACTGCTGTCCAGCCGCTCCATAGAGAGGTCGAAAATCACGCAGTACGGCACCGATTAGGCCGACCATAATCCACCACCTGGCGTCGTCCCTTGCTCTTTCAATCCCCGAAATGGCGGATGCCGCAGGCCCCGCAGAGCGCTACACCGGTGAATTGCGCTGACATTACGGTCGGCTACCTGAAAATCGACCCCCGTGTTCCCGGATTTCGGGCAATCGGCCGTTCCGGTCTCAGCTGACTCGGCGAGGCAGGCACGACGAGCGTGAATGGGGTGCCGTAGTCGCCCTCGTAGCCATAGTCGACACTCCTCAAGGTCACTACTTCGGGGTTTGTTTCAGCGATTTGTACCGTGATCGGATCGTCGCGACCGTCGATCGTCAGCAGCCACCGCTCGGCAAGATAGCTCAGCCCCAGCGAGTCGAGCAGGTGTTGAGCGATCGTCTCGTCGCCCGCTTTTCCCAGGGGAAATCCGAAAAGAGTTCGTGCCTGGAACCGGCCATCGAGTTCGTCGATGTAGCCGAGCAATTCGTTATCGTCATCACGGCGGTGCTCACGCCAGCTGTCAGGAATCATGACCCAACGGTAGAGCCTCGCGAGCAAGCCGGAGTGTCGGCGCGCAGGTTCTCCGGCGGGTCGGTCGTTGGCCGCAGCAAAGAATTCGGCACGCTTTCGCAATGGTGTCGGTGACGAGATCGTCCTCCATGCACTGATCAACGAGGGCGCATTCAGCGCCCAACCAGGTCCGTGCCCAGGCGCACAATTGGCACTCACAACCGCACCGGCAATTCACGCAGGCATGGCGGGAGAGAGAGCGCCAGCGACCGCAGTGTCTTCCTACGAGGTGTTACTGGGCGGCGACGAGTTGCTCGGTAAAAAGTTCGCCGTCTACTTTCGCGTCTAGGCATTTGCGCGGCACCGATCTTCAGTGACTCCTCAGCCGCAGAAAATGCTGGCACGCGCTCATCCACCTCCCACACCGCGAGTCCCGCACACGGACGGCCATCCGGCCGGGCATTCGGTGATCTCTGTGTCGCCGCCCGGACGTCCCCTCCCGGACAGACCGACGACTTTGCACGGGACCACCCGTGAGCGCACGGGATGCGTCCATCGCCTCGGCTGCGCTGGCCCCGAATTGGGGCGCCGAGCGTTGTGGCAATGAACCGCCAACCCGGGAAGGCTATGAACATGACGTTTCACCAGGAACTAGTCCGTTTCGATGCTGTGGTTGCTCAGGTCGTACCCGAGGCAGTCCCGTCCATGGGTTCTGGGCTGAATGATGAGGGAATCAGCGCACTTCGAACCATGGTCGCTCCTTTGGACCTGGGTGAGGAGATCGAGCAGTTGTACCGATGGCACGACGGGAGCGCCCTGTCTGTTTTCGGCGGCAAGCGTCTGTTGTCGGCCGCGGAGATTATCCGGGATCGAGAATTCCAGCTTCATGCGCTGGAACGTCCACCCGCCTGGCTGCAATTCACGGATGGCCCCGAATACTATTTCGCGACCCTTGATGTACCGGGCTGTGAGACTGATCCGACAGTGTGGAGCGGCGACACACACGATGTCTGGCTGTGTCGCATGCACGATTCCCTTGAGTCGATGATTGGATCGCTCAGTGACGCCGGTGTCGACCCCTCCGTATCGCTTTCGCAGCGCAGGGAGCAGCTTCTCGGTAGCCTGCGTTACGGCGGCAACTACCGGCTGGAGCGCAGCCCCGGATCCTTTACGTTCCCGGATCCGCCGCGGGGGACCTACCTCACGCTGTTCGATGAAGGAACGCCGGAGCCCTGGCTTCGTTCGTTGGGTACATCATCGAGCGACCTGTTGCCGCTCGGTGCGACGACGACAATCGCTGAACTGCGCTCGGCCGCACCCCGAGGCGAAGCGTCCGGAACAATCCAGGGCCGCACAACACACCTCGCCGGCCCCATCACCGGCATCGGGTTCACGATTGACGATGGAACCGGAACGGTGAGACTCGTCGCACATGATCAGGTCACCCATCTCGGCCCGATTTCTGGGACCTTCGTCGAGGCAGACGTGAGCATGGCGCCAGACGGTAGCTGTCAACTGCTCGCACTTCGCCGTTTGCCAGAATGGATACAGTGACGGTCGAGACCAGCACCTTGTGAAAAGGGCCATCGCGTCGGCGTCACTTACCTCGCTTTAACATCCCTAACTCGTTGATCGGTTGATCGTTAACCGGTGCTGGCTTGTGGGGCGCCGGGCAGTTGAGAACCGTGTTTGCGGCCGAATGATCGATGCTGTGTTCGGTCAGCGCTGTGCCGCACACCGGGCACATCGCGTCACCCACTTTTTCCAGGACCGCATCGTACGGGCCCAAATCCGGCGGACCAATCACGGGGATCAATCTGTGATTCAGCCAGTCGATAAAACGGACGAATTTTTCCCCTGCACGACGTTCGTCGACGCCAGTTTTCTCATCCATGGCGACAGCGTACGCTTCCTCAGGTCGCTGCAGCCAAAAGATTGAGCAGGCACTGGGCGCGCACGCGTTCCCGGTTGCACAACGGGTTTTTGCGGGCGGATATTTGGAGAAATACCCTGCTGGCAACTGCCGATGGATTACCTACGCCCTGACCACAAGTGACGGGTCCGGAAGCGAAAGCGGGCAGGGCGACAACGGCACCACCGGGTTTCCCAATCGCTGGCGCGCGGCACGCCTCAGCTCAGCAGGCGAGAATCGCCGCCGCACGCGCGCCGAGCAGGATCTCCGTGGATGACGCCGCCACGGTATCCGTGGTCGCCAGCAGCACCGTGCCGCCGTAGGGCAGCGCGACCGGAAAGTCGGCGAAGTTCACGATGATGCTGGTGCCGCCACCGGTCGAATCCTTGCGGTGCAGAGCAAACCATTTGGCGTCGTCGTCGAACTCAGCCGAGAGCCGTGACATCCGCGGATCGGTCAGGTCGGCGCGGTTACGGCGAAGAGCCGCGAGCGACCGATAGAGAGCAAGGAGGTCGGAGTGGCCGGCATCCGTCGCCTCGTCCCAGTTCAGCTTGGACCGCAGGAAGGTCTCGGGATCCTGGGGGTCTGGCACGACCGTCGGATCCCAGCCCATTTTCGCGAACTCGGCGATGCGACCTTCGGCGGTCGCCCTGCCGAGCTCGGGCTCGGGATGCGAGGTGAAGAACTGCCAGGGAGTGCTGGCGCCCCACTCCTCGCCCATGAAGAGCATCGGAGTGAACGGACCGGCGAGGGTGAGCACTGCAGCAATCGCGAGTTGGCCGTGGTCGAGCTTGGCCGAAAGCCGGTCACCGACGGCGCGATTGCCGATCTGGTCGTGATTTTGGTTGGCGACGACGAGGCGCCAGGACGGCATGTGCTCCGTGTCGATCGGATGCCCGTGGTCACGCTCGCGAAACGACGAGTAGCTGCCGTCGTGGAAGAAGCCACGGGTGACCACCTTGGCGAGCGAGTCAAGGTGGGCGAAGTCGGCGTAGTAGCCGCTGATTTCGCCGGTGAGGGCCACGTGCAGTGCATGGTGGAAGTCGTCACTCCATTGGGCTTGGAGGCCGTAGCCTCCGCTGCCGCCCTCGCGCGGCGTGATGAGTTTCGGATCGTTGAGATCGGACTCGGCGATGAGGGTGAGTGGGCGTCCGAGGAAGGCCGAGAGGCTGTCGGTGCGCTCGGAGAGCTCCTGCAGGAGGTGCTTCGGCGAGTTATCCACGAGAGCGTGCACGGCATCGAGGCGCAGGCCGTCGACGTGGAAATCGCGCAACCACATCAGCGCGTTTTCGATCACGTACGACCGTACGGCGGGCTCGTCGAGGTTGACGGAGGAACCCCAGGTGTTCGAGCCCTCGGCGTGCAGGTATGGACCGAAGCGCGGAAGGTAGTTTCCACTCGGGCCGAGGTGGTTGTAGACCACGTCCTGAATCACGCCGAGGCCGCGAGCGTGCGCGGCATCCACGAATCGTTCGTAGGCGGCGGGGCCGCCGTAGGTCTCATCGACCGTGTACCAGAGCACTCCGTCGTAGCCCCAGTTGTGGTCGCCGTTGAACCCGTTTACCGGCAGCAGTTCCACAAAATCGACCCCGATGGAGACGAGATGGTCGAGCTTGTCGATCGCCGAGTCGAGCGTTCCCTCCGGCGTGAAGGTGCCGAGGTGCAGCTCGTAGATCACGCCGCCGGCGAGCTGGCGACCGGTCCAGGCAGTGTCGGTCCACTCGAACTCGCTGGTGAAGGTGCGAGAGAGTCCATGAACTGACTCGGGCTGGCGCCTGCTGCGTGGATCGGGCAGCGGCGTCTCGTCGCCATCCACGAGGTAGCCGTAGTCGGTGCCGGAGACGCCCTTTGGTGCCGTCCACCAGCCGCCGCTGGCCGCCGTCATCTCGTGACGCTCGCCGTCGAGCAGTAGCGTGAGGGTCGAGGCCGCGGGGGCCCAGATGTCGAAGGTCATCGCGTCAGTGATCATCATCGTTCGCCTACTCGCTCGGGATCAGCAGTGCGACAGGGTATCGCTCAAGCACCTCGGAGATCAGCAGGGTGCCGCCCTCGAATGTGCGACCGGTGAAGACATCGGTGAGAGGACGCCCGGCGGCGATCACCGTGGTGTCCCCCCAACCGCCCGCTCTCGCAAGGCCAACCGGTAGGCGTGTGGCCACGGTGAGCGCCGCTCCGCGGTCGAAGGCCACGACATGCTTCGCCGCAGATCCGTAGGCTTCGATTGCGGCATAGCGGCTGAACAGCTCGGGCCGGTCCCGCCGAAGCCGAAGCGCCCGGGAGGTGACGAGCAGCTTCGCAGCGCCCGACTCGTCGATCGGCGGGTGGGCTCCGGCGTCGATGGCGGCGAGGTACAACCGTCGCTCGTCGAAGTCGACCGGGCGGCGGTTGTCGGGGTCGACGAGCGAGGTCTCCCAGAGCTCGCTGCCCTGATAGACATCCGGAACGCCCGGCGCGGTGAGTTGGATGACCTTAGCCGCCAGCGAATTCGACCAGCCCGGCTGGCGCACGGCGTCGAGCACACGCTCGAGGATGCCGACCACGTGCTCGTCGTCGAAGGCGGAGTCGACGAGCCTGTGCATGCGCGCCTCGAATTCTTCGCTCGGTGCGGTCCATTTCGTGGAGTTGCCGGCCTCGCGCGCTGCCTTCTCAGCATAGGAGTGCAACCGCTCGCGGCTGGCCGGCCAGGCACCGATGATCGCCTCCCAGAGCAGCGACTCGAGCGGACCGTCACCGAGCGGCACCGCGTCGCGCAGCTCGCCGAGCGCAGCCGCCCACTCCGTCGGAATCTCGGCGAGCACAGTGATGCGAGCCCGCACGTCTTCGCCCCGCTTGGTGTCATGGGTGGACAGAGTCGTGAGAGACAACGGGAAGCTCGCTTGGCGCAGCTGCTGGCGGCGGTGGAATTCTCCGATACCGATGGAGAACTCCGAGGGATCCGCCCCCACTTCGGTGAGCGAGCCGAGCCGGGTGTAGCGGTAGAACGCGGTATCCTCGACGCCCTTCGCCATCACCATGCCGGAAGTCTGCTGGAAGCGGATCGCCGCCGGATGGCTCGAATCACTCAGCGTCGGAAGCAGTTCGTCGATGCGTTTCGCGAGCCCCGGACGATACTCCTTCGCCAGTCTCACCGCTTCGTGCAGATGCTCGATGCCGAGAGGAAGGTAGGAGCGATAGACCGGGAAGCAGGCAAGGAGCTCGGCAAGGGCATCCGCCGTTTGTTCGTCAGGCTCAGTCTGGTGAGGCTCAGTCTGGTGAGGCGCAGTGCGGCCAAGCTCGCGTTCGAGCCGCAACACCTCCGAGCGCAGGATGCCATCGGCGATCGCTCGCTTCGTGCCGTGGATGAGGCGGGTCCAGGAGATCGGCTCGGTCGAGTCGCGCAGGGCAGAGTCCAGCGCGTCGAGTGCCAGCCGACCGGCCGGATCCACGAGCACCCGGTCGACATCCGCGAGGGCGTCATAGCCCGTCGTTCCCGAGGTGGCCCACGAGGTGGGCAGCTGTTCGTCTCCTTCGAGGATCTTTTCGACGAGCACATAAGCACCGTCGGTAGCCGCCGCGAGTGCGTCGAGGTACCCGGCCGGGTCGGCGAGCCCGTCGGGATGGTCAACTCGCAGGCCGTCGGCGAGGCCAGAGGTGATCCAGCGGATGATTTCCGCATGCGACTCGTCGAACACCCAGGGCGTTTCGACGCGGATGCCGGCCAACGTGTTCACGGCGAAGAATCTGCGGTAATTGAGCTCGGCATCCGCCCGGCGCCAGTTCA
Organism: Frigoribacterium sp.; assembly: GCA_025363205.1. Classification (GTDB taxonomy): domain Bacteria; phylum Actinomycetota; class Actinomycetes; order Actinomycetales; family Microbacteriaceae; genus Lacisediminihabitans. The sequence goes on along the minus strand of JANYEI010000059.1, from coordinate 29,583 downwards.
TCAGCTCGTAGTTCTGGCGGGAGTGCACCTCGGCAGCCGAGGCCCCGTCGTCTGCAGTGCCCGGTGCAATCGGGAAGCGATTGTCGTAGTAGGCGAGCTGTCCGTCGATGATCTGCAACTCGGGATCTGGCTCGTCACCGAGCACCGGGATGCGCACCCGGCCGCCGCCGAACTCCCAGTCGACGTCGAATGCCTCCGCGTAGCGAGACTGTCGCCCGTGGGCGAGCAGGTCCCACCACCAGACGCTCTGCTTCGGAGTGGCCATCCCGACGTGGTTCGGAACGATGTCGACGAGCACGCCGAGCCCGAGCGTCCGGGCGGCGGCGGAGGCGGCATCCAAACCCTCCCGACCACCGCGGGCCGGATCGACGAGCGAATGATCGACCACGTCGTAGCCATGGTCGGAGCCCTCCTCCGCCTTAAGAATGGGGGAGAGGTAGAGCCAGTCGGCCCCGAGATCGTGAATGTAGCCCGCGATACGCGCCGCGGCGTTTAACTCGAAAGACTCGCGAATCTGCAGTCGATAGGTGGAGGCGGGAATCCTCATCAGTGTGCCTCGGGGATGCGTGGAGCGGCCGCCTGGGTGCCGGCCTGAGCGCTCAGGGAAGCCGCGACCGAATGGTCGATCTCCACCTCTGGAGCGACCCAGGCGCGCAGCACGACAAGCGACTTCGCCACGACCGGAAGCACATCCGTCGCCCTGCGAGGCTCGGTGTCGGCCAGCTCGCCCGAAGTATCGATCACGATCTCCCACGAACCGGAGAACTCCTCGGAGGGCAGGGTGAAGTCCACTGGATCGTCACCGGCGTTGAAAAAGATGGCGAAGTTGAGGTCGGTGATTCGCTGGCCGCGAAGGTCACGCCCCTGAATGCCGTTGCCGTTGAGGAATACGCCGATGGCTCGGCCGAAGCCGGAGTCCCAGTTATCCGGCTCCATCTCCTCGCCACCGGGGGTCAGCCAGACGATGTCCGCGAGCGGTTCGCCCGCTCCTCGCTTCACCGGGCGGCCGTCGAAGAAGCTCTTGCGGCGGAAAGTGGGGTGGTCTTTACGCAGCCGGGTGAGGGCGGCCACGAACTCGGTGAGCGGAGCATCCGCCGCATCCCAGTGCACCCACGAGATCTCGGAGTCCTGGGCGTAGGTGTTGTTGTTGCCCCGCTGCGTGCGTCCGAGTTCGTCGCCATGCAGGATCATCGGCACCCCCTGCGAGAGCAGCAGCGTCGCGAGGAAGTTGCGCTGCTGTCTGGCGCGAAGGCCGAGCACGGCCGGATCATCCGTCGGGCCCTCCACACCGGAGTTCCAGGACCGGTTTTCCGACTCCCCGTCGTGGTTCCCCTCGCCGTTCGCGTCATTGTGCTTCTGGTTGTACGACACGAGGTCGGCCAGGGTGAAGCCGTCGTGCGCGGTCACGAAGTTGATGGATGCCACGGGGCGTCGCCCATCGCCCTCGTAGAGGTCTGCCGAACCGGTGAGGCGCGCCGCGAACTCGCCGAGAGTAGAGGGTTCACCGCGCCAAAAGTCGCGCACGGTGTCGCGGTACTTGCCGTTCCACTCCGTCCACTGCGGCGGGAAGTTGCCCACCTGGTAGCCGCCGGGCCCAACGTCCCAGGGCTCGGCGATGAGCTTCACCTGCGAGACGATCGGGTCCTGCTGCACGAGCTCGAAGAAGGTGGAGAGCTTATCGACGTCGTAGAACTCTCGGGCGAGGGTGGAGGCGAGGTCGAATCGGAATCCGTCGACGTGCATCTCGGTGACCCAGTAGCGCAGGCTGTCCATGATGAGCTGCAGCGAGTGCGGGTGGCGCACGTTGAACGAGTTTCCGGTGCCGGTGTAGTCCATGTAGAACTGCTCGTCGTTATCGACTAGACGGTAGTACGCCCTGTTGTCGATTCCCTTGAACGAGATGGTCGGGCCGAGGTGGTTGCCCTCCGCCGTGTGGTTGTAGACCACGTCGAGTACGACCTCGATGCCGGCGTCGTGCATCGAGCGCACCATGCCCTTGAACTCCTGTACCTGCTGTCCGCGATCCCCGGCGGAGGAGTAGCTGCTCTGCGGCGCAAAGAATCCGATGGTGTTGTAGCCCCAGTAATTGCGAAGTCCCTTGTCGAGCAGGGTCGAATCCTGCACGAACTGGTGAACAGGCATGAGCTCGAGGGTGGTAATGCCGAGCTTCTTCAGGTGCTCGATCACGGCCGGATGAGCGAGTCCGGAATAGGTGCCGCGCTGCTCGACCGGGATGTCGGGGTGCAACTGCGTGAGTCCCTTAACATGGGCCTCGTAGATCACGGTGTCGTTGTAGGGCACTCGCGGGTGACGATCGCCGGCCCAGCCGAAGAAGGGGTTGATGACGATGCCCATCATCGTGTGGCTGGCCGAGTCTTCGTCGTTGCGCGAGAGCGGGTCGCCGAAGTTGTAGGCGAACAGGCACGGATCCCAGTCGAAGTCACCGCTGGTGGCCTTGGCATAGGGGTCGAGGAGCAGTTTGTTGGGGTTGCAGCGCTTACCCGACTCCGGATCGTATTCGCCAGAGACGCGGTAGCCATAGCGCTGCCCGGGCTGCACCTGCGGAAGGTAGGCATGCCAGACGTAGGCGTCGATCTCGAGCAGTTCGACCCTGGTCTCGACACCGTTGTCATCGAACAGGCACAGCTCGATCTTCTCGGCGACCTCACTGAACAGGGCGAAGTTGGTGCCGCTGCCGTCGAAAGTCGCGCCGAGTGGATACGCGGATCCGGGCCAGGTTTCCATGGGGTTTTCTCAATTCGGTCAGGCAGGTTCTTAGGGCTTTTTACCGTATCGTGCGCGTGCTGAGAAGGTCGAACCGAGAGGGAGCCTTGACAAGTCGGCAAGAAGGTTTAGCGCGGCGGGCGACATCGCAATCAGGCTGAATCCAGTTGCGTCGAGTGTGCCAACCAGCGTCACACCAGTTCTGTTTCCGCATCCCCGTGCTCCTTCCCGCCCCGTACCCGATCGACTTGGTAGTTGTTGCGGGTAAATCCGCGGTTAGGTCGCAACGTCTACCAAGTGGATTGCGGATTTGGCCGCGTGAAGCCGCATGAAGGGGGCACCGCACCTCCCGCATCGGTCGCTACGCCTGGCTTTATCCCCGCAGGCCTTCCTGATGACTCCGGCAATTTTCTGGCGGTCGAGGCCACACTCCCGAAAGTGCGGGTGCGGTATGCTCTCAACGAACACGGGAGTCCGGTGATGCCGGGCTGAGAGGGAGCTTCTCCAAGCTCCGACCGTCGAACCTGACCTGGATCATGCCAGCGCAGGGAGGCAAATTTTCTCTCCGGGTCGTCGCAACCGCGGCGATCCACACCCGTGCCCTCACTACCGACAGGGGCACGACCATGCACGCAACCGCAACATCTTCCCGACCGATCGTTCGCGGTATCGATGCGCGCTGGCGGGTGGTGGATATCGTGGTCGCGAGCGTGCTCGGCGTCGCCAGCGCACTAGTGTTCTTTGCCTGGAATCAGATCTATGCGCCGGTGACCGCCCCGCTCGAGGCGCTGCTTCCCGGGTCGCAGGCCCTGATGTACGGCATCTGGCTCTTCGCCGGCGTGCTCGGAGGTCTCGTGATCCGCAAGCCGGGTGCCGCGCTCTTCACCGAGCTCGTGGCCGCCGTCGTTTCTGCCCTTCTCGGCGCCCAGTGGGGTGGTTTTCTGACTATCGAGGCCGGGCTTGTGCAGGGCCTCGGGGCGGAGCTCATCTTTCTGCTCTTTCTCTACCACCGCGGGAACGTGGTGGTCGCAATGCTCGCCGGTGCCGCGGCTGGCCTGGCCATGGCCATCAATGACATCATCGGGTACTACCTGGCTTCCGGATCCGCCTTTCAAGCGATCTATACCGTTTCAGGCATCCTCTCCGGTGCGGTCATCGCCGGTCTCGGATCGTGGTTCATCGTTCGAGGACTCGCCCGCACCGGCGCCCTCAGCCGCTTCGCCTCCGGCCGGCTTAGCGCGCGCTGAGCGGATGATCAATGTCGTTTATCTCCCCCACCCGCGCGACGCCGCTGTCCGTCGACGCGCACGGGTGGGGATGGCGGCATGCCGGCCGCTCGGGCTGGGCGCTGCGCGGGCTCGACCTGCGCATCGAGCCGGGCGAAAGGGTGCTCCTGCTCGGGGCATCCGGAGCAGGCAAATCCACTCTTGTGCACGCGCTCGCGGGTGTCCTCGGTGGTGACGAAGAGGGTGAATCGGAGGGGCGACTTCGGGTCGGAGACACCGATGCCGCTCGCGCTCGCGGCCAGGTCGGTCTCGTGCTTCAGGATCCGGATTCGCAGGTCGTGCTGGCCCGCGTCGGCGACGATGTGGCATTCGGCTGCGAGAACATGGGTGTCCCGCGCGAGGAGACCTGGCACCGCGTCACGCAGTCGCTGCGCGCGGTCGGCCTCGACCTCCCCCTTCGGCACCCCACCAGCGCGCTCTCCGGTGGTCAAAAGCAACGACTCGCCCTCGCCGGCGTGCTCGCCATGCAGCCGGGCCTGCTGCTGCTCGACGAACCGACGGCCAACCTCGATCCGGACGGCGTGATCGAGGTACGGGATGCCGTGGCGCGCGTACTCGAGGTCTCTGGCAGCACGCTCCTAGTGGTGGAGCACCGTGTCGACGTGTGGTGGCCACTGGTTGATCGGGTAATCGTGCTCGCTCCCGGCGGGGGAGTCCTGGCGGATGGAGCGCCGGATGACGTGCTGCGCGGCGAGGGCGCGGCCCTCGCCGCCTCGGGAGTCTGGGTTCCGGGGCATCCTCCGCGGCATCCATCCCGGCTGCACCGGCCGGGTGGAGTGCAACTGCACACCGAGGCCCTCGCCATCGGGCGCTCGACGTCCCTTCACTCCGACATCGACCTGGTCGCGCGAGCGGGGGAGTGCATCGCCCTCACCGGTCCGAACGGGGTGGGAAAGACCACCCTCGGTCTCACGCTCGGCGGGTTGTTGCCGGCGATCGGCGGTCGGGTGGTTGCCAGTGGGCTGTCTCGTGGGCTCGGTGCCGATCCCCTCCGCTGGAAGTCGCGCGAGCTTGTCACCCGCATCGGAAGTGTCTTCCAGGATCCCGAGCACCAGTTCGTGAGCGGCACCGTCGCCGGTGAACTCGCGATTGGAGCGCGGGCGACCAAGCTGTCCAGGGATGAGACGACCAGACGCATCGATCCGCTGCTCGAGCGTCTTCGACTCGGCCACCTCACCGAGGCGAATCCCTTCACTCTTTCGGGCGGCGAGAAGCGTCGGCTTTCCGTCGCGACCGTGCTCGTCACTCGGCCCCCGCTCCTGGTGTTGGATGAACCGACCTTCGGACAGGACTCCCGCACCTGGGCCGAACTCGTGGCATTCCTCGCCGAGCTTCTGGACGAGGGCAGCAGCGTCATTGCGGTCACTCACGATACCCACCTCGTTGACGCCCTTGCCGACACCGAACTGCGGATGTCGCGAGCCGGCCACCGCCTCGAGTCGAGGGTTCCGTGATGGCGACCGCCGATATCCTCACGCCGACCGCCGGAACCGGGGCGATCTACCGCATCAACCCGGTGGCGAAGCTCGCGGCGACCGCGGTCATCGGCATCGCGCTCGTGCTCTCGATCGACTGGGTATCGGCGTCCGTCGCCCTCGCCGGTGAGGCCGTGCTATTTCTCTTCGCCGGGCTCGGCCCGCGCCGGTTCGTGCGTCGAACCCTTCCGGTGGCGATGGCAGCGGTCTTCGCGGCCGCCACAATTCTGCTCTATGGCCGGGCATCCGGGGCGAGCCATTGGCGGTTCCTGCTGGTGAACGTCACCGACGGATCGATCGAGCTCTCCATCGCCACGCTGCTGCGGGTTTTAGCGATCGGGCTTCCCGCTGTCGTGTTGTTCGTGACTGTCGACCCGACCGATCTCGCTGACGGGCTCGCCCAGGTGTTGCGGTTGCCCTCCCGGTTCGTGCTCGGCGCGCTCGGCGGCCTTCGACTGGTCGGACTGTTCGCTGAGGACTGGAAGTCGCTCGAATTGGCTCGTCGAGCCAGGGGGATCGCCGACAGCAGTCGTCTGCGCCGCTTCGCCGGGCAGGCCTTCGCACTCCTGGTGCTGTCGATCCGCCGGGGCAGCAAGCTCGCCACCGCGATGGAGGCCCGCGGCTTTGGCTCGTCGATACCGCGAAGCTGGGCGCGGGAGTCCCGCTTCGGCGGGAAGGAATGGATGCTCGTGGCGTTGTCATTCGCCCTCGCGATGGCGGCGGTCGGTACCTCGGTGCTCACCGGGCACTGGAACTTCCTTGCCGGAGCGTGACGCGCACGCCCTGCGCGCGCGTCTCAGCCTCGCGCCCCGACCGGTCGTACTCATCGACGGAGGCTCCGGCTCTGGCAAGACCACCCTCGCCGCGGCTCTCGCGCCGGCCCTTGCCGCCCAGCTCGTGCGGCTCGATGATTTTTATCCCGGATGGGACGGCCTCGAATCCGCGAGTGCGGCGGTGAGCGACGACATACTTGCCTCGGTGAGTCCGGGCTGGAGACGCTGGGACTGGACGACAGGGACCACCGCGGAATGGCATGAGATCGACCCTTCGCTCCCGCTCGTGATCGAGGGCTCCGGATGCCTCAGCCGGGCCAATCGCGCGCGTGCGACCTTTGGCATCTGGGTCGAGCTCGACGCGCCGACCCGCAAGCAGCGCGCCCTCGCCAGGGACGGCGAGGGCTATGCCCCGCACTGGGATCGCTGGGCGGCCCAGGAGCGGGCATTCGCGCTTCGTGAACACCCGCGACGATTGGCGGATCTCGTGCTCGACGACCACGACCTCACCCCACTGGTCGACGCACTAGCGTCGTTGTTATGACTTCGCCCTTCATCACCGCGCCTGAGCTCGCAACGCTTCTGGATTCTTCGAAAGCCCCGGCCATTCTCGATGCCAGCTGCGTGCTGCACCCGGCGAAGTTCGACGGCGACTACCGGCGCGACTCTGGTCGTCCACGCTGGCTCGAGTCGCACATCCCCGGATCGCAGCATGTTGACGTACCGAGCCAATTCTCTGAAACGGCTGCTCCGTTGCATTACACGCATCCCACTCCTGAGGCGATCGCCAGCGAACTCGCGCGCATCGGTGTTCGCGCGACGGATGCCGTAGTGGTCTATGACGCAACCGGCGGGCTCTTCGCGGCACGACTCTGGTATCTGCTGCGCTGGATCGGCGTCGATGTGCGGGTGCTCGACGGTGGACTTTCGGCCTGGATCGCGGCCGGCTCGCCGGTATCGATCGGCGATGAGCCCGCGGCCATTCCGGTCGCACCCTGGACGGTATCGGCGACTGGCGACGCCTGGATCACGAAAGGCGAGCTGGTCGAGCGCTCCGAATCGGATGCCCGCCCTCTGGTCTGCGGACTGCCAGCGGGCAGCTTCACCGGCGCCGTTCCCTCCCGATACGCCCGTCGTGGTCGCATTCCCGGCAGCGTGAACGTCTCCTCGCGCGAGTTGTTCGACGCCGACGGCACGGTGAAGGACGACGAGTTCCTGCGCGCGGCCTACGCCGCTGAGGGCGTGACCGGCGCTGAGGAAGTACTGCTCTATTGCGGCGGAGGCATCTCGGCATCCGCCAACGCCCTCACGCTGGTCGAGCTCGGCGTGACCGCTGTGCGCATCTACGACGGCTCGCTCGAGGAGTGGTCGGCAGAGGAGTCGCTGCCGCTCCAGCTCGGCTGACCCTCCCCGGGAATTCGCGGCGTTTTCGAAAAGGTAGGGAAGGGCAAAAGGGTTTCAGAGTCCGGACTGTTTCAGGGCCGACTCGAGGAGTTCGATGTCGATCTTGGCGTGCTCACGCCCGGTGGCGCTCGCCTTATCCGCGTTGCGGGCAGAGATCGCATCCACCAGAGCGATGTGGTCAACGAGCGCACGTGCTTCCATCGCCTGCATTCCCTCCGGTGATCCCCACAGGTGTGCTGGGGCGCTGATGCTGATGCGCGACTCCAATTCGAAGACAACGTCGCGCAGTGTCGCGTTGCCGGCCGCATTGATGATGGCCAGGTGTAAAAGTTCATCGGCCTTCTGTGACGGGAGTCCGGATCCGGCGTGCCGGAAGGCCTCAAGTCGCTCGTGCAGCAGCATGACATCGGTCTCGGTGCGGTTCTCCGCCGCTGCACCGGAGATCACGCCATAGAGGCGACTGAGCGCCTCGCTCGTGTCGAGCAGGGATTCCCAGCGGGCCGAGAGTGTGCGCTGAACCGAGGCGCTCGAGGAGGTGGGCCACTGCTCGCGCACGAAGCTGCCACCGTCTCTGCCTCTTTGGGTCTCGAGTAAACCGCGCTCAACGAGACGGGCGAGCGCCGCCCTCACGGTCATCCGCCCCACCCGCAGGGATTCGGCGAGCGCGCGTTCCGAAGGCAGCCGTGACCCGGGCAGATATTCACCGATTGCGATTGCCGTCACCAGGCGGTCGGTGATGTCGTCTACCCGCGAGGAGGTCGAGAGCGGCCGTTCGAGGGCGCCCTCGCGAGCGCTTGGTTCGACGGTCAGCGCATTCGGATTGTCGACTCTCACCTCTCCACCGTATCGTCGATCGGTTTGCGGTTTCGCGTCGGCACGAGTCCTGTGGAGTGCACAGCGTGTTACGGCTGTATTAACTCCCGCTGAATGGTCTTCTCAGAAGACCATTGCTCGTGCACAATGAGCAACAGCTTTTTTGTGTGTTCCGCTGCACGACCCCCATTGCTCTAATTTTCGCAAGGAGTGCCCCAATGGCGACGGTATCTACCCAGTCCATTCCGTTTCGAGAATGGACCACCTGGGTTCAGGTGACCACTCCGGATGAGCCTCGACCGGGTGCCCTTCCTCTTGTGGTGCTGCACGGCGGGCCGGGTATGGCGCATAACTACGTGCGGAATATCGCGGGGCTCGCCGAGACAGGGCGCACGGTCATCCACTACGACCAGTTGGGCTGCGGCCTGAGCACCCATTTGCCCGACGCTCCGGCAGAATTCTGGACCCCTCAGCTCTTCGTCGACGAGTTTGAAAACCTCGTGCGCCACCTCGGCTTCGAAAAGGTGCACGTGCTTGGGCAGTCCTGGGGCGGCATGCTCGGTGCGGAGATCGCGGTTCGACAGAGTCCCCGATTGCAGAGCCTCGCCATCTGCAATTCGCCAGCCTCGATGCGGCTCTGGGTCGAGGGTGCCGCCGAACTGCGGTCTCTACTGCCCGCGGATGTGCAGGACGCTCTCGATCGTCATGAGGCGGATGGCACGGTTACGCACCCGGAATACCTGGAAGCGACGGAGGTTTTCTACTCGCGGCACGTCTGCCGGGTCGCTCCAACTCCCCAGGACCTCGTCGACAGCGAGAACCAGATGGAAGCGGAGCCGACGGTTTATCACACGATGAACGGCCCGAACGAGTTCCATGTGATCGGCACACTGCGCCACTGGAGCGTCATCGATCGACTGCCCGCCGTCGCGGTGCCGACCCTCGTGGTGGCCGGTGAATTCGACGAAGCCACGCCAGCCACCTGGCAGCCGTTCCTCGACCTCATCCCCGGTGCTGCCGGGTACGTCTTTCCGGGGGCAAGCCATTGCACCCACCTCGAACAGCCCGAACAGTTCCGGGCGATCATTGCCCACTTTTTGGACCAGAACGACCAGGACGACCAGTAGCAGCAGCTCATCCGTAATTCCCTGTCATCGCCGCTTTTTAGAGAAAGAGTCCGTCATGTCCATCCGCAGTGAATCCCCGGGCGCTGCCGAGCTCAGCTCGCAGGAGCAGCTCGAGTCCTATGGCTACAAGCAGGAGCTCAAGCGATCCGTCTCCACGATGGACCTGCTCATCTACGGCCTCATCTTCATGGTGCCAATCGCGCCCTGGGCTATCTTCGGCACTGTTTACAACGCGTCCGCTGGCATGGTGCCGCTGGTCTACATCATCGGGCTGGTGGCCATGATCTTCACCGCCCTCGCCTATGCCCAGATGGCAAAGTCCATCCCGCTCGCCGGATCCGTTTTCTCCTATGTAGGGCGAGGCATCAATCCGACCTTTGGATTCTTCGCGGGCTGGGCAATCCTGCTCGATTATCTGCTGGTGCCGACACTTCTCTACGTCTTCGCAGCCGAGTCGATGATCGGTATCTTCCCCGGATCCGCACGGTGGATCTGGGCACTCATCTTCGTGGCCATCAATACCGTCGTGAATCTCCTCGGAATCTCATCGCTGAAGATACTCAACCGCATCTTCCTCGCCGTCGAGGTCGTGTTCATCGTGATCTTCGTGATCATTGCGGTCATCGCCCTCAACAACGGCACCATCCCCGGCGCCGAGTTCAGCACCGCGTCCGTCTGGGACTCGAGCAAGGTCACCGGCCCGCTCATCGCCTCAGCCCTCTCGATCGCCGTGCTCAGTTTCCTCGGCTTCGATGGAATTTCCACTCTCGCGGAGGAATCTACCGGACGCCGCAATTCGGCAGGCAAGGCCATGATCATCGCCCTGTTCATCGTGGCCTTCTTCTTCGTGCTTGAGACCTGGTTGGCGAGCGCCCTCGCCGCCGGACGCACCTCTTTCCCTGACAACGAGGTGGGTAATGCCTTCTTCGACCTCGTCAAAGCCGCATCCAACAGCGGCTGGGCCACGGCATTCTTCGTGGTCAACGTGCTTGCCGTCGGAATCGCCAACGCGATGGCGGCGCAGGCGGCGACCTCGCGCTTGCTCTACTCGATGAGTCGGGATCGTCAGCTTCCGAAATTCCTCAGCACGATCAACAGCCGCCAGGTTCCCCAGGCCGCAATCCTCACCGTCTCAGTGCTGTCCGCCATCCTTGTACTGTTCTTCGTCGGGCAGATCGATCTGATTTCGTCGCTCGTAAACTTCGGCGCCCTGTTCGGATTTATGTTGCTGCATGTCTCGGTCGTGGTGCACTACATCGTGCGCAAGAAGTCGAAGAACTACCTTCTGCACCTCGTGGTGCCCGTCGTCGGATTTCTCATCATCGGCTATGTGCTGATGAACGCCAATGACGCGGCAAAGATCGGTGGAATCGTCTGGCTGGTCGTCGGCCTCGGGGTGTTCCTGTACTACCGCTGGTCGGGCCGCGCGACGCCCACCCTCGGCGAAGAGACCTCGGAAGCCGTGCCAGCTACCGGCGAGCGCGGCGGCCTGTAAGCCATGGACCACTTTCTCGATAAGAGTCACGGCCAGCCCGGATTTTCGGCATCCACCCCGCCCGCCCTGCGCATCGCGCCGGGGACGGGGGAGCGCATCGGCTTCGAGACAAGCGACGCCGTCTACGCGGAGCTGCACGAGCACCGCGACATGTCCCGACTGACGGCGCAGATCAACCCGGTAACAGGACCGGTGTGGGTGGAGGGAGCGAAACCGGGGGACGCGCTCAAGGTCACCATTCATGAAATTCGGCTCAAAGACTACGGCTGGTCGGTGAGCATTCCCGGGTCAGGGGCCCTGCAGCACGTGATGGGCGAGGAGATGTTCACCCGAAAGGTGCCGATCGACGCCGAGGGGGTGCATGTGACCGACCGTCACGTATTTGCGCCGCTCCCCATGATCGGATGTATCGGCACGGCGCCGGCGGAGGGCTCCAACTCCACCCTCATGCCCTCCTACCCGCAGGGCGGAAACATGGATGTCACGGAGGTGCGCCCCGGTTCGATCGTCTACCTTCCGGTGATGACCGAAGGTGGCTTGCTGTCAATCGGCGACATTCACGCGATCATGGCAGAGGGAGAATCGTCGTTTGTGGCGATCGAAGCCGAGGGTATCGCGGTGGTCAGCATCGAGCTCGTGACCGGAATGGCGCTTCGTGCACCGCGCATCGAGACAGCCGACGAATGGATCTTCGTCGGCCTCGGGGAGCCCGTGCAGGAGAGCATCCGTCGCGGGTACGAGGACCTTTTCGGCTTCCTGGTGGATGATCGGGGCTGGAATCGCGGCGACGCTTATGCGGTGCTAAGCGCGGTGGGGCACTCCCGGCTCGGCGGGCCGACGGGCGCGGTGGCGCCGGACCCGCTGCATCCGTTCGACGCCGTCGGGGCGGTGACACTGCACCGACTGCCGAAGAGCGTGCTCTGAGACGTCAGCCCCAGCCAAGGTCGTGCAGCTCGTCGTCGTCGATTCCGTAGAAATGCGCGATCTCGTGCACGAGGGTCACGTGGATCTGGTCTTTCAGCTCCTCGAGGTCACTTGACACAGCGAGCAGAGGCTCGCGGTACAGGATGATGCGGTCTGGCAGCTCCCCGAAACCGTAATTGCCCCGGCGGGTGAGGTCGACGCCGTCGTAGAGTCCGAGGAGGTCCAAAGAGCCGTCTTCGGGGCGATCCTCGGTGACAAAAACCACGTTCTCCAGCCCGTCGACCATTTCGTCGGGCAGGAGATCGAGCTCGTCGACCACCAGCTTCTCGAACTCCTCCGCATTCAGCGAGTGCATCAGCGGTCCATGCAGTCGACGAGCGAACCCTGCACGAAGCCGAGCCAGTCGTAGAGGTCACGCATCGCCGGGTCCTCCGACCCGAGATCGTCATCGGCCTCGATGCCCAGTCGCGCCGCAATCGTCAGCCGGATGTCGGTCAGCGACCGCACCCAGGCCTCTGCCGCCTGCGCGTCCACCTTCACCGCCGTGGCCGAGGTCGACCCGGCGGCTGTCGCCAGGTCGGCGACGATCCGGCGGCCGTTGGCGGCCTTGCGAGACGCGAGGTCGTCGGCGGTGAACCGGCGGAACTCTGCGGACGCCTCGGCGTCATCCGAATAGGCGTCGGGGAGCAGCCGCAGCAGTGCGGGGTCTGAATCGTGGGAGCCGCGATCTTCGAGCAGTGCGATGACTTGGGAAGCGAGAATCGACAGGGTGCCGGCCTCGTCCGGATTGAAGACCGCGACGAACTGGTGCCGGGAGCGTCGGAAGGCTCTCATTCGCCGGCCCTGGCCAGAGTGGCCCACAGGCCGAAGTCGTGCATGGCCTCCACGTGTCGCTCCATCTCCTCGCGGCTGCCGGTGGCCACCACAGCGCGTCCGTCGTGATGCACCTGCAGCATTCGCACGTTCGCCTCTGCTCTCGAGAAGCCGAAGTAGCTCCGGAACACCCACGACACGTAGTTCATGAGGTTAACAGGGTCGTTCCAGACGATGGTCACCCACGGAGAATCGAGCATTGTCGACTCGATGCGCTCGGTCTGCTCGAGAACGTCACTCACGGCTCAACCTCCCATCTGAAGAATGGCCCATCCGAAGCATGGCGCCGATGAAAAATGGCCCCGCGTGAACGCGAGGCCATTTTTCGGCTGCTGATACTGCAGCCCTCTGGGTGACCGACGGGGCTCGAACCCGCGACATCCGGCTCCACAAGCCAGCGCTCTACCAACTGAGCTACGACCACCATGCGTGCCGCCCACGATAGTTCACGACCGACACAACTCGGCAAGCTTATTACAGTCGTGGAGAAATTTCAGCCGCCGGCGTCGAGGAGAAGTGCGGCAGGAACTTCTCGACCACGGAGGCGGAGATCGCCTGCACATTTTCGGTGGTCGGTCCGGGTTCCGCAACGAACACCGCGCTGCGGTAGTAATCCAGTTCGCGGATCGACTCGAGGATGTCTGCGAGGGCGCGATGCCCACCGTTCTTGGCCGGTGCGTTGAAGTACACCCGGGGAAACCAGCGTCGCGAGAGTTCTTTGATCGACGAGACATCCACATTGCGGTAGTGCAGGTGGTTGTCAACGCGCGGCATGTATTTGGCCAGGAAGGTGCGGTCGGTGCCGATGGTGTTGCCGGCGAGCGGTGCGTGCTGTTCTGCGGGGATGAATTTGAGGATGTACTCGATCACCGCGAATTCGGCGTCGGCAAGACTCACGCCGTCGGGGATCGCTTCGATGAGACCCGACTTCGTGTGCATGTCACGCACGAATTCGCCCATGTTGTCCCACGCGGCCTGGTCGGGCTTGATCACGATGTCGAAGCCAGGGTCGATGAGGTTGAGGTCGAAGTCGGTGATGACCACCGCGACCTCGACGAGTTGGTCGATGCTGACATCGAGCCCCGTCATTTCGCAGTCGATCCAGACGAGGCGGTCGATGTTTGCTGGCATCTAAGAATTCTATCGTTGGGTACCGATGCCGACGGCTTGAGGCCAGGCCGGCACCGGCAGTGGGAGGGGTTCAGGCGAGTTCGCCGACGCCAATCGATTCGGCCTCTGCGAGGAGCGGCTCCGGACCGTTGTTCACCCGGCCGAGAAAACGCACGCCGGAGAGAACCAGGAATGCGGCGATGAGCACCGATCCGCCGGCGACGTAGTACGGCACCGACGGGGTAAACCAAATCGCGAGCTGGGCGGCGAGCGGGGGAGCGGCGGCGCCCCCGAGAAAACGAACACCCGAATAGGCGGATGACGCTACCGAGCGCGGTAACTCGGTTGCCTCCATCACGGATTCGGTGAGCACCGTGTTGAGGATGCCGAGCAGCAGGCCGCCCAGGATCACGCAGATGATCAGCCCGAGCCGACTACCGGCGAAGACGCCCGCGGCTACGAGGTCGAGCGTGAGAAGGGGCAGCACGATGACGAGCGCCGTAGTGCGCGGGAATCGAGCCGTCAGAAGGGGAGCTATCCAGACGGATGCGACCACCACGCAGAGCCCCCAGCCGAAGAAAATGAGGCCGAGTTGGATGGCCGCGCTCTCCTTCGGCAGGTTGAGGGCGAAGGGGGTCCAGGCCAGCAGGGTGAAGAAGCCGATGTTGTAAAACAGGGCTGCCGCCGCGAGGATCGCCAGCGCGGGGTTGCCGAGCGCTCGGAACGGCGCCGAGAATTTCGTCGCGACCCGCGTCGACTTGTCATCTGTGTCGAGCAGCACCACGATCGCGACGCAGGCGATCGCCATCAGAGCAGCGGTGCCGAAGAACGGCCCGCGCCAGCTCACGCTGCCGAGAAGGCCGCCGAGGAGTGGTCCGACAGCGATGCCGAGGCCGAGAGCCGCTTCGTAGAGGATGATCGCCGATGACGTGCCGCCGCTCGCGGCTCCGACGATGGTCGCGAGCGCCGTCGAGATGAACAGTGCGTTGCCGAGACCCCAGCCAGCGCGGAATCCGATGACCGACTCGACACTGCCGCTGAGCGCTGCAAGCAGCGCGAACACGACGATGAAGGCCAGGCCGATCATCAGCGTCTTCTTGGCGCCGATGCGGCTCGAGATCCAGCTGGTGACAAACATCATCACCCCGGTGATCAGCAGGTAGCTCGTGAAGAGCAGTTCGGTCTGGGCTGCGGTGGCGGAGAGTTCATGGGCGATTGCCGGCAGGATCGGATCGACAAGGCCGATGCCCATGAACGCGACGACGCAGGCGAACGCGACCGCCCAGACTTCTTTTGGCTGCTTAAGGATGCTCGCTCCGGCGGATTTTTTGTTGGCCACGTCAGGCCACCTTTCGTGGGGTGTTGGTTCGTGACTCGAGGATGGTGACGGCACGCTCGAGGATGTCGATCTCGTCGGCGCTCAGGTCGGAGAACATCGGCTGGAGTGCCTCGCCGAGTTCCGTACGCCAGTTGTCGAGGGCCGTCGTGCCCGTGTCTGTGATCGCAATAAGCCAGGCACGGGAGTCCGCGACATCGGCGATCCGGTAGACGAGTTCATCCTCGGCGAGGTTCTGGATGAGTTTCGTCATGGTCGGCTGCGTCACTCGACTGGCCCTTGCGAGGTCTCCGATGCGATACGAGCCATCACTCGCAAGGATCGAGAGGGTACGCCAGACTGCGGCCGGTGTGGTGCTTCCCGTCGCCTGGGCGGCGACACGGGTGAGGCGGTTGGCTTCGACAATCAGTTTCTCGACGAGAGGGCGCTCTGTTGTGGGCATCCTTAAAGTATATAGCCAAACTATATAGTGTGGCTATGCTTCTCCCGGCCGTTCGAGCGCGGCCATCCGGCGGGTGGCGTTCGCGGATCAGGAGTCACGAACGACATGCCGGCAATGGAGCCCACGACACACCGCGTGAGCTTTGCGACTCCTGATCCGCGAACAGGCAGCTCGCACAGGTCGGCATTCGCACAGGTCGGGTCTCGGCTGACGTCTCGGCCGACGCGCCCGGCCGCCTCCACGCGCGCAACCGTAGGCTGGGACGCGTGACCGTCGCCCTCGCCATCCTGCTTCTCGTCAACGCCGGCTTCACCGTGGTGGTCTGGCCCACCTTCTATCGACGGGTGTCGAACGACACTCGGGCACGGGATGCCGCGGGCAAGGCCACCCGATTTCTCAGCGTGCATCGCGTGATCGTGGGTATCGCATACCTGATCGCCGCGGCATCCGCGATTGCCGCGATTGTCTCGTTCTTCTGAAGTTGCCGTCCCGGCCGTGGTAGTAATGGAGCATGACTGACGTGCAACCGACCCTCGCTCATGGCGACGAATACATCGCCATCTACCAGGGCGGCCCCAATGATGGACAAATCGACACCCGCATCTCCACGGACGGCGGGTTCGACACCGAGATCACCGTGCTCACCGCGGTCGGTGGCAAAGAGACTCTTACCGATTACACCCTCGTCGGGTTCACCGAAGTGGGCGGAAAGTACCACGTGAACTACGCCTACGACGCGAAGGACAGCGAGCCGTTCGACGATCCGGAAGACCGCGGCGACCGCCAGTAGCCGAACTGCGTCGGCGTAGTCGTGCAGCTCCTCTTCTTCTCCTCTGCATTCTGTGACCCGTGCGTTCAGACGCGTGCCGTGCTTGACCAGGCGTCGAAGCTCGTTCCGGCCCTGAAGATCGCGGACCTGGATGTCGCGGCGCACGCCGACGAGGCCGAGCGGGCCGGCATCCGCTCTACTCCGACCGTGATCGTGCTCGACGACGACGGCGCGGAAGTGTTCCGCGCCGAAGGGGCTCCGAGCCTCGACCAGGTGCTGGTGGCCCTGGCGAAAGCGATCTGAGGCGAGCCGCTTGGCTCAGTCGCGCGCCGGAATGGCCGCGCTGTAGACGGCGATCACATCGGCGAGGAATCGTTCAACGGTCGCTCGATCGCCCTCCGAGAGGCGTGAGGCCACTCCCGAGATGCCCGCGAGCATGGGGATGAGTGTCTCGAACGCGGCCTGCACTGAGGCTGGGCTCGGCACCACCACAACTTTGCGTCGGTCGTGCGCGTGTGGTTCGCGATGAACGTGACCGAGTGCCGTGAGGCGATCGACCACCACTGTCGTCGCGGCGGTTGAAATGTCGAGGCGCCGCGCCAGGTCGCTAGGGCTGAGCGGGCCCTCCGTCATGAGGTGTTCCATCGCGGACAGGTCGGTGTCATTCACCGATAGCGACCGGCCGACATGTTTCTGGAACCGATTGGAGAGCGTTGAGATCTCGCGCAATTGGTCACCGATTCCGCCCGTCTCGGGGAGTGCTTCCGACTTGCGCAATTCGTCCATAGAGTACATGCTAGACGATTAGGTAGCTAAAGAATCTAGCAACCAAATCAATTGGAGGAATTGTGACGGCGATCTGGCGATTCATCAGCGGTCGGCGAACGGCGTGGATTGTGCTCGTCGGCACCATCGTCGCGGTGGGCCTGTTGTTCTCCCTCCTGCCGAAGAGCGCCAGCAATCAATTTCCGAGTACCGGGCTGCCCACCTCGAGCCAGGCCGCACAGGTGGATGCTGCACTCGCCAAGTTCCCCTCTGCGCAGCAGACGGCGGCAATTCTCGTCTGGAGTAGGGGCGACGCAACGCTCACCACCGCCGACCGCACCGCCATCGCCGAACGAGCCACAGCTCTCGGCACGCTATCGACCGCGCCTCGCGCCACGGCTCCGCAGTTCAGCGGCGACAGCACAGCCGCCCTCTCGGTGGTACCCCTCGATAAGAAGGCCGTCGACAAGGACGTGGCCGGCACCGCCGACTCGCTGCGCACCGCCGCGGCGAAGAACCTGCCATCGGGACTCCACAGTTATCTCACCGGCGGCGTCGGATTCCAGGCCGACATCAGCAACGCCTTCGCTGGCGCCGACTTCAAGCTCCTGCTGGTCACGGTGATCGTCGTTGCCGTGCTGCTCATCATCACCTACCGCAGCCCGGTGCTCTGGATCGTGCCGCTCGCGGTCGTCGGTACGGCGGACGGTCTCGCCGGTGCCGTGGTCTCCGCTCTCGCCAAGCCCTTCGGAATCACCCTGGATGCCTCGGTCAGCGGCATCCTCTCGGTGCTGGTCTTCGGAGCGGGCACGAATTATGCGTTGCTGCTCGTCGCGCGGTATCGCGAGGAACTTCAGAAGGTCGAGGACCGGTCAGTCGCGATGCTCACCGCAGTCACGAGCGCGGGACCAGCGATCGCCGCGAGCGGCGGCACCGTCGCACTCAGCCTCATCACCCTGCTTTTCGCAGAGTTGGCTGGCAACCGAGCCCTCGGCTTCGCCTGCGCGATCGGCGTGGTCGTGGCGATTCTTTTTGCCCTGATTGTGCTGCCGGCGGCGCTCGTCGTCTGCGGGCGAGGACTCTTCTGGCCTTTCGTGCCGCGGGTTCTCGAGGCATCCGCCGTGCTGAAGGATGGCTTCTGGGCCCGTCTCGGACGCGGAGTCTCGCGCCGCCCGGTGATCATCACCGTGCTCTCGGTGGCCGGCGTCGGGGTGCTGACTCTCGGGCTCTCCGGCTTCTCCGTCGGACTTTCACAGACCCAACAACTGCTCGGTAACCCCGAGTCAGTGGTGGCCCAGAAGATCGTCGACAGGTCCTTCTCGGCCGGGCTCACCAGCCAGACCACGGTGCTCACTCCGAAGGATGCCGCGGCGGAGGCCGCGACGATCGCGAAGAACACCAGGGGCGTCGATTCCGTCACCCCGGGGGACAGCGCCAACGGACTTTCCCAGCTCACCGTCTCTCTTACAGACGCTCCCGGCAGCGCCGCTGCGTTCACGACGATCACGACGTTGCGCTCGGCCTACGCCGACAAATCAGGAGCCGTCGGCACAACAATCGTGGGGGGTCGGGATGCCACGGCCCTCGATACCCTCACCGTCTCGCAGCGCGACCAGGACCTCATCATTCCGATCATCCTGGCGATCGTGTTCGCCATCCTCGCGATCCTGCTCCGCTCGCTCATCGCCCCCGTGCTGCTGATCGCGAGTGTGCTGGCCACCTTCTTCGCGAGCCTCGGCGCGGGCAACTGGATCTTCACCCACCTGCTCGGCTTTCCCGCCTTCAACACGAACGTGATCCTGTTTGCCTTCCTGTTCCTCGTTGCGCTCGGAGTGGACTACAACATCTTCCTCACCACTCGAGCACGAGAGGAACGAAGGCTGCACGGCACATCCGAGGGCATGATCCGCGCGCTGTCGTCGACGGGCGCGGTGATCACGAGTGCTGGCATCCTGCTCGCGGCCGTGTTTGCGGTGCTCGGCGTGCTGCCCGTGGTCGCTCTCACCCAGATCGGCGTGATCGTGTGCATCGGAGTGCTCTTCGACACCCTGGTGATTCGCACGGTGCTGGTGCCGGCAATGGTGTTCATCACGAGGGACTTCTTCTGGTGGCCCTCTCACCGTCGCGTGCACAAACACACGATCGC
Source organism: Frigoribacterium sp. (assembly GCA_025363205.1). Taxonomy (GTDB): domain Bacteria; phylum Actinomycetota; class Actinomycetes; order Actinomycetales; family Microbacteriaceae; genus Lacisediminihabitans. Next base: position 10,121 of record JANYEI010000059.1, on the reverse strand, counting down.
GCGGGACGCCGACATCGCGTCGGAGTCTATGGTCGAGGCGGCACGACACTGATCTGGTCGTCGATACCGTTCTGGTCGTCGATCCCGCGCTGTCGGGAGACCCGGCGGAAAACGATCTCGATGGCGATGCATCCGATCGCTGCGGCTCCGAATGTGACAGTAACCAGCTGTCCGGAGGGGAGTGAAAAGTCGAGGAACTCCCGCACGACCGGCACAACGAAACATCCCACCTGCACGATGACCATGGTGATCAGCATGAGAGATCTCCCTCGTGTGAGCGGGCGAGAAGTGACAAGGAGTACCCAGAATCCGAGAATCGACAGTGCGATCGCCGCCGCCGTGGCGCTCTCGCGTGCCGGGTACGTTCCCGACAATCGGGCATAGGCGAGCACCCCACTGAGCACCATCGCGGTCACCGCTCCCGCGGGGATCGAGAATCTCAGCGATCGGCGAAGAAAGCCCGGCCGATAGGGTCGCTGCTCGACGGCCAGGGCGAGAAAGAGCGCCGGGATACCGATGGTGAGACCGTCCGTCGGGGCGAACTGACGCGGAAGAAAAGGGAATTTCCAAAGCAGGACTCCGACCGCAACCGACAGGAGGATCGCGTAGACCGACTTTGTGAGAAACAGGTTCGACACTCGCTCGATGTTTACGATCACCCGTCGGCCCTCGGCAACCACCTTCGGCAGTCGGGAGAACTTCCCGTCGAGCAGCACCATCCGAGCCACAGACTTTGTGGCCGCTGCGCCAGATCCCATGGCAATTCCGATGTCCGCGGCCTTGACGGCGAGGGCATCATTGACTCCGTCGCCCGTCATCGCCACCACATGCCCGCGCTGCTGCAGTGCGCGCACCATTTGCCGTTTTTGAATGGGGGTCACCCGCCCGAAAACCGAATTCGTTTCGAGGATTTGGCCCATTTTGTCGAGGTCCGTTGGCAGTTCACGAGCGTCATAGCCCGTGCCGTCGAAGACCAGACCCACCTGCCGGGCGATCGTGGCGGCGGTGTGCGGGTTGTCGCAGGAGATCACCCGCAACGAAACGCCCTGCTCGCGAAAATACGCGACGGTGGTGGCCGCATCCGGCCTGATCTTCTCGGCGAAGGTGACGAGCGCAATCGGCTGCAGCACCCCGGGCAACCGATGAGCGGATACCTGCGCCTCCGTCAGCTCTTCATCGCTGTGAGCGAGTACGAGCGTGCGAAGCCCGAGTTGGACAAAGCGTTCGTGTTCCCCCTCTACGGCGGGATACACGTCGCGGCCCGAGAAAACAATTTCCGGCGCTCCCAATACCCAGGTGCCGATCGTGGGGCCATCGGGGATACTCAGCGAGCTCCACTTGCGGTCTGACGAGAAGGGCACGGAGCGACTCGGTTTCAGGTCGCCTGCGGAGAAGGCATCCCGCAGACAGCGGGCGGTGGCGTTCGCGTCGTCGTCGGCACCGAAGCAGCCCAGCACTGCCTCCCAGCCTGGCGGGGGCGAATCGCTGACGGTGTGCACAGCGTCGAAGGCAATGGCGCCATCGGTGAGGGTGCCCGTCTTGTCAAAACAGATCGTGTCTACCCGAGCGAGAATTTCGATGGCTGCGATCTCCTGCACGAGCACTTCTGATCGCGCCAGCTTCGCCGCGGCCAGTGCGAAAGAGATGCTGATCATGAGGATGAGACCCTGCGGGATGACGCTCGCCGCGCTTGCCACCGTGCCGATCAGCACCTCTCTCCAACGACCGGACTGGAGTACGGCATCCCATGCGCCCGCCGCGTGCATCTGCGCATTGAGAACGAGAATGATCAGAGGAGCGAGCGCCCAACTGACCCACCGCACGATGCGATTGGCAGCGTTGCGCAGTTCGGAATTGACCAGCGAAAAGCGTTTCGCCTCCGCGGTGAGGCGGCTCGAATAGGAAGCAGCGCCGACCTGCGTCACCCGGGCGGTTCCGTGCCCGGCGGCCACGGCCGATCCGGAGAGCACACTGTCCCGCACGGCTTTGCCGACCGGCTTCGTCTCCCCGGTCAGCAACGATTCATCGATTTCGAGGCCCGAGTCGCTCACAATAATCGCGTCGGCAGCAATCTGGTCGCCCACGCGGAGCACAAGCAGATCGTCGACGACAACCCGATCGGTGGGGATCTCACTGATCCTGCCGTCTCGCATGACTCGTGCCGGGGTCGCACCGATAAGAGCGAGCGAATCGAGAAGGCGTTTGGCGCGGAATTCCTGCAGCACTCCGATCAGCACGTTTGCCAGGGCCGTGACTCCGAACAGGCCGTCCTGCCAATCGCCGAAGAGCAGGAGAACGAAAGTGCTGGCCCCCACAACCGCATTGAACAGGGTCACAAGGTTGGCCCGAAGGATATGCCAGAAGCTTCGGCTCGATCCACGCGGACTGGCGTTGGTCAAGCCGGCTCGGTTTCAAGCGGACACCTCGTGCTGCGCTAGCCCGTGAACGGCCAATTCCGCTTCATCCAGAGGAGGGAACGCAGACCAGCCGGGAGAGGTCACCGGCTGCGGACCCGATGGATGCTGTCGTGGGGGAATGATCGCTTCAATCTAGTCGACAGGCGCTAGTCGACAGGCGCTGGTCCTGGTTGACAGTCGGCTTCTGGCTCGGCTCGCCATTGATCGCCTCCGATTCGTTGTCGGCACTAGCGGTGCACGGCCGTCACAGGCAGAATTGTAGGCAGGAAGACTGCAGCACTGCGGACACTGCCTCAGACCCGTCGGGCAAGGGTCAGGCGAGAACTGGTGCGTGGTGCTGCAGCATCGGCAGTACGAGCCACGTAGTAATCTGGGGAACGTCCTCCCCCCGTAGCTCAGCGGAAGAGCGTGTGGTTTCTACCCACTTGGCCGGGGGTTCGAATCCCTCCGGGGGGACTCTGAAATCGCGGGCTTAGCAGGCCAGCCGCGAACGGCCGGGCATGTCGAGCCTCTCGGGTCAGTGATTTGGGTGGTGCCCAGTGCGGATCAGCCGCGCCACTCGTCGTGTTGGTGTTCGTCGTGGTTGTCGTGGTTGTCGTGGTTGTCGTGGTTGTCGTGGTTGTCGTGGTTGTCGTGGTTGTCGTGGTTGTCGCCGTGTTCGTGATGATCATCGTTGTCGTGATTGTCGTGATTGTCGTGATTGTCGTGATTGTCGTGATGATCATCGTTGTCGTGATTGTCGTGATGATCATCGTGGTCGTGATTTTCTGGAGCTGGATCCTCTGACGCTGGCGTCTCGGTGTTCGGTTCTGAGTGCACTGCTTCTGCGTGCTCTGCTTCTGCGTGCTCGGACTCGACCTGCTCCGGCTCCGGCTCCGACACTTGTTGCGGCGGGTTGCCACCGAAAATCGATGCCTCTGACACGTCGTGCGACGAGGTATCGGCCGGCTCGACCAGGGGATGCGGCTCGATGTCGGCGGGCACGGCAGCCTCCGACGAACTAAAGCTCGGCTCGACGAGCGCGGGGTCGGGGGCCTGCGCGGCGATGGTCGCTGGCGCAACACGCTCAGGCTCAACAGTTACGGGAGCAACAGGCTCGGGCGTAATGGTCTCGCCAGCAGAGGTGGCGGCCACAGGAGCGGCAGCGGACGCGAGGCTGGCGGCGAGGCCACCGGCAGCGACGGCCGCGGCGGACTCGGCAAGTGGCGCGTGAATCGGAGCGGGCGTGAGCGGGCGCGTGAACGGGCTGCTCGTCACCGCGGCGATCGGACCGGTCTCGGTCACCTGTTGGGCCGCCCACTTCTGCTGCTGGTGCACGAGCTCTTGCTCGCTCGCCGAGGAGTCATATGCCCAGGAGTCGAGGTCGTTCTTGAAGAGCCTCTTTGCACGGCTCGGGCGACCCTGCCACTCGATCAGACGGTCGCGGAACACGAGAAGCGACTGCTCGGCCTGAAAACTGAAGGAGATTGCGTTGCGCTTCATCCCCGCGATCTCGTGGCGCGCCCAGTCCGCCGCGAGCCCGGTACCGGCGATCGGAAGCAGGCGCAGGCGAATCTCGGCATCTCCGATGAGGTGGTCGATGTGCTGCTGCTCCGGTGCGGGCAGTGTGTTCCAGACGGCTGCTTTGCGGGCAGCGCTGATGAGGGCGGTGACGGCGGATGCGCGCACCTCACGCTCGCTCAGTTCGATCACCTTGCGCGCCGAAGCTCGCCCGATCATGGCAGCGACAATACCCGCCACGACGATCGCCACGAAGGGGATGACCGCCGTCGAGACGATGCGCGAGCCGTTGTCGGAGTTGAGCCAGTCGAGAAAGTCGTTCCACCATTGCATGCCCGAACTTTAACCCGGTCCGCGGCGAGTTTCGGCAATCGGCTGTGGCGAGTCTCCAACTGGTTTTGGCACCGGATAGCGGTCGCTACACCCAGCGAGGCTCTTGGCTCAGAAGCCGAAACAATCGATCGCGTCATCCATGCTCCAGAATTCGCCCATTTCGACGAATCGGCGCTGGCGCGCAATGAATCTTTTTGCGCGGAATCGAAGACCGGCCCGCACCCGGAACTGCTCAACATAGCCGAGCACCTCACCGGACGGACGCGTCACCCGCCACAACTGGTCGTGCAACTGCACAAGATGAAGGCCGGGACGGGTGACGGCCTGGGTTCCGGTGAAAGCGAGAGTGGTCATGCGCATTCCTTGAGTCAGCCGGCCCGGTTGTCTGTGTGATGCCACAGCCTGTAGCTGTGGCTTCACAGTAGGTCGGGCCACCGACATCCGCGCCGCTTATCGGTCGGTGGTCCCATCGACCGCAAGAGGCTCGATCGCAGCGATCTCCTCGTCGGTCAGCGGTGCGCTCGTGAGAGCCGCAATGTTGTTTTCCAGCTGCGCGACGCTCGACGCGCCGATCAGGGCCGAGGTGACCTGCGGATGACGCAGCACCCAGCAGAGTGCGAGCTGCGCGAGACTCTGGCCGCGGCCCTTTGCGATTTCGTTGAGGGCGTTGGCGCGCTCAAGGTAGACCTCGCTGATGTTGTCGGAGTTGATCCAGCGGCCCTCGGCGGCGCGGGAACCCGCCGGGATGCCCTTTAGGTAGCGGTCCGTGAGCATGCCCTGGGCAAGAGGGGAAAAGACGATGCTTCCCATTCCGAGTTCGTCAAGCACAGGAAGGAGGCCCTCGGTCTCGATGTGGCGATCGAACATGTTGAAGCGCGGCTGGTGGATGAGCAACGGGATCTTGTGCGCGGCGAGAGCCCGATAGGCCGCCGTGGTCTGCTCGGTGTTGTAATTCGAGATGCCGGCGTACAGGGCACGGCCGGAGGTGACGGCGGTTGCGAGTGCGCCCATGGTCTCCTCGATCGGAGTTTCCGGGTCCGGGCGGTGGGAGTAGTAGATGTCGACATAGTCCAAGCCCATGCGGCTGAGACTCTGATCGAGCGACGACAGCATGTACTTGCGCGATCCCCATTCGCCGTATGGGCCGTTCCACATCTCGTAGCCCGCCTTCGTGGAGATGATGAGCTCGTCGCGGTGCGGGCGGAAATCATCCGCGAAGATGCGCCCGAAGTTGGTCTCGGCGCTTCCGGCCGGAGGGCCGTAGTTGTTCGCCAGGTCGAAGTGAGTGACACCGAGGTCGAACGCACGGCGCAGAATGCCGCGCTGGGTCTCGATCGGGCGGTCGAACCCGAAGTTGTTCCACAGGCCGAGGGAGACGGCGGGGAGCTTCAGCCCGCTGCGGCCGACACGGTGATAGTCGATGGACTGGTACCGGTCTGCATTCGAGACGTAAGTCATCCCCTAACCCTAAAGGCGGCTGTGAACACGGAATTGCCCCGAGGCCAACGGTGTTGTCTTGAGAGGCAGCTTCGCTGTTATCCCTCACAAGCGGAAAGTAGGCTCATCGCATGCACACATTCGTTCTCGCCGGTGGCTGTTTCTGGTGTCTCGACGCGGTCTATCGCACTCTCCGTGGTGTGAGTGATGTCGTGTCGGGCTACACCGGAGGCGACACCAAGAACCCCGACTACGACGCAGTCTGCACCGGGCGGACCGGTCATGCCGAGGCGGTCGCGGTCACCTTCGATCCCGAGATCATCCCCGCCGACGTTGTCCTCGATGTGTTCTTCTCCCTGCACGACCCGCGCCAGCTCAACCGTCAGGGCAATGACGTCGGTTCGCAATACCGGTCCGCGATGTTTTATGCGGATGACGCCCAGAAGGCTCAGTTCGAGACGGCCCGCGACCGCGCATCCGAGTATTGGGACGGCGGACTCGTCACCGAGATCTCACCGCTCGGCACCTGGTACGAAGCTGAGGGTTATCACCAGGACTTCTTCGCGAAAAACCCGGGCCAGGGCTACTGCATGGCGGTCGCTGTGCCCAAGGTAAACAAGATCCGCAAGTCCTTCGCGGAGTACGTGCTCGCCTCCTGAGTGCTAGCCGAGGACGGCGCGGAGGGCCTCGAGTTGTTCGATGCGCTCTCCGCGTGACGGCGCCAGCGGTTTCACCGAGATCGTCGTGACTCCGGAGTTGAGGAGGGCCTTAACCCTGGCGCGCACCTCAGCCTCGGTGCCGATGAGCGACGTGCCGGTCACCAGCTCATCCGGCAGCGCAGCGGCGGCCTCCTCTTTGCGGCCGGTGAGGTAGAGCTCCTGCACGGTGGCCGCTTCATCGGCGAAGCCGTACCCCACGGCAAGATCGTTGTAGAAATTTGCCCCACGCGCCCCCATGCCACCAACATAGAGCGCCACATTCTGCCGGTAGGTCTCCACGGCCCGGTCCTCGTGATCCCCGAGGGAGAACGGCACCTGCGCGATAATGTCGAGAGGTTCGAGATCGGGGGAGCGCCTGGCTCCGCCCCAGGCGAGGGATGCGCCCCAGGCAGCATCCGCCCTCTCCGGCAGATAGAACAGCGGCAGCCAGCCATCCGCGATTTCGGCGGCCTGCGCCACGGCCTTCGGTGTGAGAGCGGCGATCGAGATCGGGATGGTGTCGCGAACCGGCTGATTGATGATCTTGAGCGGCTTGCCGAGGCCGCGGCCCTGGTCGGCGGGCAGGGGGATCGAGTAGTGCACGCCTTTGAACTCCAGCCGTTCACGTCGCCAGATCGCGCGGCAGATCTCCACGTTCTCCCGGATGCGGCCGAGCGGTGCGTTGAATGGCACGCCGTGGAACCCCTCGATCACCTGTGCTCCGGATGATCCAATCCCGAGTTCGAACCGGCCGCGGGAGACCGAATCGAGCCCCGCCGCCGTCATCGCGAGGAGCGTCGGCGTTCGCGAGAAGATCGGCAGGATGCCCGACGCGAGGGTCATTGTCGTGGTGATCGCGGCGAGATAGCGGAGCTGGCTCACTGCATCAAAGGAATAGGCTTCCGCCACCGAGACGAGGTCCACCCCAACCCGCTCGAATTCGGTGACCTCTGCGGCGTTGGTGGTGAAGTCATCGGCGTAGTCGAATACGATGCCGAGGCGGGTAGTGGAGGGCATCGGTGTTCTCCCGGAATTCATCAGATTATCGGCACCACCTCGTGTCGATCGAGGTGTACGGACTTAGGCTGTTGCTGCCAGCATGATTCGGCAGGTACAAACAAAGGAGCTCAATGATGAGCAACACAATGCAGTCAACGTCCGATACCCACGTTGCAAATGATCACCGCCTTACTGGTCACCGCTGGGTGGCGATGGGGCCGGCTGGAGCGCTCGGCTCTGTGCACAGCGTGGAGGGTGGCTTCACTTTCAAGCTTCTGACGGATGACGGCTATCGCGGCGTCTACCCGACCCTGGACGTCGCGCAGAGCGCGCTCTACGCTGCCCTGCTGCCGGGCTCGGAGTGGCCGGAGTTTCGCGAACACTGACGATCTGGCATCAGCTCTTGGCGTGTCGCGCCGGGGGCGCTTACAGTCGACTATCGAACAAATGTTCGAATGTTGGAGGTGGGAAAGATGACCCTAGTCGGCGCAACCGTGACCGTGTGGACCGGTGCCAAGGGCATCCCGGAGCAGTTCGTCTGGGCGGGCAATCACTACAGAGTGAGCGATACGCCCACGCCACTCGACGTCGACTATGCGGCTATCACCCATCCGGGTGCGATGCCGCTCGGCTGGCGCTTCCAGGGCACTTCTGACAGTGGCGACACCCGTATGTTCGACGTGCTCTACGACGCCGCCCGCGGCGAATGGCAACTCCTCCACAGTTACGTCTGAGGATCGGTTGTCCCCGGCCACGACTCTGCCGGGCATCAGGGTCGCGGTAGGGGCTCACACTGACCACATGACCGACACCATAACACTCACCGGCTTTGTGGCCACCGTTCCGAATCACCTCGTCACCAGCGAGGGGCTTCCTATCACCAGCTTCAGGCTGGCCTCCACCCAACGTCGTTTCGACCGCTCTCGTAATCTCTGGGTCGACAATGGCACCAACTGGTACACCGTTACCTCGTTCCGGCAGCTCGCCATGAATACCAACAGCTCGATCAAGAAGGGCGAGCGGGTGATCGTCACCGGCCGCCTGCGCATCCGGGACTGGACCGCCGGCGAGAAGGTCGGTACCTCCATCGAGATCGATGCGGACTCCATCGGCCACGACCTCACTTGGGGTACCGCATCGTTCACCCGCAGCATGTCGAGTGCGGCGATCGAGGCGTCAACGCGGGCGGAGGCGGATCCCGCCGCACCCGAGTCGTCCGCCGCCGCCTCCCTTGATAACGGTTGGCCAACCGCAACACCCGGCTCACCGGACAGCGTCGATGATTTGGCTACTGCCGGAGACGACGAACTCGTCGGGGCGACTGCGGACGGCGCGAGCGTGCCGTTCTAGGACGGAGTGTTGACTCGGGCAGGTCGACGATCGCGCAGCGCCAACGTTTCCGCGTGTCTGGCCCCTTCGACGAGATGACTCTGAGAAGGAATAGCACTGAAACAAAATAGCTCCGAGTTGGCACGCGAGAGTCGTGGGACGAAACGAATTAGACTCCACTCGGGGATCGACCCCACGCGAACGACTCGGGGAGGTCGACCAGATGCCAGCCATTCGCCGGCACCTCCTCGCGCTCATGGTTTTTGGCTGCGCAGTCGCGCTCGCGGGTTGCGTTCCCACAGCTTCCGACACCGTCAACAGGACTTCGACACCCTCGGCTTCTTCGACACCCTCGGTACCCTCAACTCCTGTCACCCCAAAAAACACGGTGGCCCCGGCCCCGAGCTTTCTGCCCGACGGCTCTGCGGAGGCGAACAAGGCTTGGTTCGACGCCGCGAACACCAGACTCATCGGCGCGAACAGCGGGGCAAACGGGCGCGCCATCATCGACTCGCTTGTCGCCGCGGGCTTCGACAAAGCGGCGATGCAGGTGACGCCGGACAAAACCTCGATCAACGGCGGAGTCGACTCGATTCTCTTCTCGGTGAAGATCGGTGACTCCTGCCTGCTCGGCCAGCGCGGCGGAGGCGGCTACAGCAGCGCGGTTGAACCGGCGCTGAAGAGCGGTCTCTGCCTGGTCGGTAAGACCCGTGCCATCGATTGGTAGAGGCCTGCCGGTAAATGCAGGCATCGATCGACCCAACTAAACTTCCCCTATGGCCGAATTCATTTACTCAATGGTCCGCGCCCGCAAAGCGGTCGGCGACAAGCTCATCCTCGACGACGTCACGATGTCGTTCTTTCCCGGTGCCAAGATCGGCGTCGTGGGACCTAACGGCGCTGGCAAGTCCACGATCCTCAAGATCATGGCCGGCCTTGACACTCCCAGTAACGGCGAAGCGCGCCTGAGCCCGGGCTACAGCGTCGGCATCCTGATGCAGGAGCCGGAGCTCGACGAAACCAAGACCGTGCTCGAGAACGTGCAAGAGGGTGTTGGCCCGATCAAGGCGAAGGTCGACCGTTTCAACGAGGTCTCCGCCGCGATGGCGGACCCGAATGCCGACTTCGACTCGCTGCTCGCCGAGATGGGCGTGCTGCAGGAGGCTATCGACGCCGCCGATGCCTGGGACCTCGACTCCCAGCTCGAGCAGGCGATGGATGCTCTACGCACGCCACCCGGGGATGCCAGCGTCTCGAACCTCTCGGGTGGAGAGAAGCGCCGTGTCGCGCTCACCAAGCTGCTATTGCAGAAGCCGGATCTCCTGCTTCTCGACGAACCGACCAACCACCTCGACGCCGAGAGTGTCCTCTGGCTCGAGCAGCACCTCGCCCAGTATCACGGTGCCGT
>JANYEI010000051.1 GCA_025363205.1 Frigoribacterium sp. | reverse complement strand
AAATTCCGGAGCCGAGTAGAACGCTTTCACTGGATACACCCGTAGAAGGCATATGACCACAGCAGTGGACGGGGGTTCAATTCCCCCCATCTCCACCCTGGCGACTATCGCGCGTTGTTGACTGTTGCAGAGACCTGCCGACTGTGGCATCCGTGGTGCTGAAGGCGGGAACTCGACGCATGGCCAGGAAGCGCGAGCAGCGCCCGGGTGCGGCCCGTATCACCCCAAGCCGTCCGTTTGAGCGGACGCCGGTGGCGGAGCCGATCTCGGTGGAGCGCGCTGTCGAAGAGGGCCTTCTGATCGCCCGATCGGCTCTCACCATGGACGTGAAGAACCGCATCATTGTGAGTGTGCTGCGCGACGATCACCGTTTTGACGCGATCGAGACGGCCTCCTGGGTCGCGCTCGAGCTGAAACATCTCTCGCTCGAGCAGGCCGAGTATGCAGAGCGAATGAATCACCTCGCGGTGGAAGTGACTAACAGGCACGGCCCTCGTCGACATGAACACGACTACGGCCCACGCGACTATCGCCTACTTACCCGCCGGGGGCTCGCTTACGCGTCGCTGTCCGACGAGCTGGCCCGCCTGGTGGATGAGCCGACCTTCGTCGAAAGCGTGGTGGAGGATGCCCGTGCCCAAGCCTGGTCTGAGCTCGGAACCGCCATCCAATCGCGCCTCGATCTCGGACCGATGCAGCAGCCGGATGCTGACTACGTACTCGAACGCGACACCCGCCTGCGCGCCTTTATCGCGATCGACTTCGCCCGTTTACGGCACAGTGCGGGCGAAATCGCTGGCACCTGAGGATCGGTGCGCCTACCCGTCCGCGTCGGTCCACTCGCCCCACCCGTAACCACGGGCTGGGGTGGGTGAGGCCGAGATCCCGGAAGACAGGGACTGTGGCAGTTGGCGCGGTTAGAGCAGAGCGGAGACCGCGAAAGACGGCTCTGTCTTCTCGCGAATCTGCTCGATCGACACCCCGGGGGCTATCGACACCAGGGTGAGTCCCGCGGCCGTCAGATCGAAGACGGCAAGGTCGGTGATGATGCGATCGACCACACCGACCCCGGTGAGGGGAAGCGTGCAGGATGTCACGATCTTCGGTGATCCATCCTTCGCAGAGTGTTCGGTGAGCACGACCACCCGGGGCGTGCCGGCCACCAGATCCATTGCTCCGCCCATGCCCTTGACCATTTTGCCTGGCACTGACCAGTTGGCGAGGTCGCCGGTGGCGGACACCTGCATTGCACCGAGGATCGCCACCTGCACATGCCCACCGCGGATCATGCCGAAGGAGACGGAGGAGTCGAAGAAGCTGCCGCCCGGCAGGATCGTCACAGTCTGCTTTCCGGCATTGATGAGGTCGGCATCCTCCTCGCCGTCTAAGGGGAACGGCCCCATGCCGAGCAGTCCATTCTCGCTCTGAAGGGTCACGCGAACATCCTCCGGAATGTGGTTGGCCACGAGAGTGGGGATTCCAATGCCGAGGTTCACATAGTCACCGTCGTGCAGCTCTGTTGCCGCGATCGTTGCCATCTCGTCCCGCGTCCAGCTCATGCGCCGACCTCCGTTGTTGTGCTTCTGCCGGGATTCGGGCGCACCGTGCGTTGTTCGATGTCTTTTGGGCGATCCCTTGCGAGCACCACGCGGTGCACGTAGACGCCCGGAGTGATCACGAGGTCAGGGTCGATGTCGCCGACCGGCACGATAGATTCCGCCTCGACCACGGTGAGCCGGCCGGCTGTAGCGACCACCGGGTTGAAGTTGCGGGCCGAATACCGGTAGACCAGATTGCCCTCGGTATCGGCCAGATGAGCACGGACGAGGGCGATGTCGGCGACGATGCCGCGCTCGCGGATATGCACGTGGCCATCGAAGGTTTCGTGCTCTTTGCCTTCGGCCACCAGCGTGCCGACACCGGTGCGAGTGTAGAAGGCCGGGATGCCTGCCCCGCCCGCCCGCAGGCGCTCCGCAAGGGTGCCCTGCGGCGTGAATTCCACCTCGAGCTCGCCCGCGAGGTAGAGCTCGGCGAACAGTTTGTTCTCGCCGACATAGGAGGCAATCACTTTGGCGACCTGGTGGCTCTCGAGCAGCAACCCAAGGGCCTTGCCGTCGACTCCCATGTTGTTGGAGACGATGGTGAGATTTCGGACTCCGGAATCCCGCACCGCCTCGATCAGGTCTACTGGCACCCCGCTCAGGCCGAAGCCGCCGACGGCGACGGTCATGCCGTCGCTGAGCGCTCCGGCCAGGGACTCCGCCGCACTGTGGTGCACTTTCGTCGATCGACGCACTGTCGACATGCGGTCCTCTCCGTCGAGGCGGGAAGGCCGAAGAGCGCAGCCCGCACGAGATGGACACTAGATAACCGGGCGAGCGGCTGTCAAGTCGCACCCAGGCTGTGCACAATCGCAGATACCTAGTGCGAAAAAGGCGGTTGACCCGCAATTTGAGTGCAGGAATACTCATTAGGTCTGGGTTTTACCGGCCCGGCACGCTGCCAGAGCTGCCAGGAAAGAGTACTGATGATCACCTCGAGCACCCTCCCCACTTCCGCGGAAGCCGGTACTTTGGCTGGGCGGCGGGCTCTGGTCACCGGAGGAGCGAGCGGCATTGGAGCCGCTGCCTCGCGGGCGCTCGCGGCGCGTGGAGCTCATGTCGTGATCGCGGATGTGGATGGCGAGGCGGCAGAGTCGGTCGCTGCCGAAATCGGCGGCTCGGTCTGGACGGTCGACCTGCTCGATGCGAACGCCGTCAACGATGCGGCCCTCGCCGGACCGCTCGACGGGGTCGATATCCTCGTCAACAACGCCGGTATCCAGAGGGTGAGTGCGATCGAGGAGTTTGACCCGGCCGACTTCCGACGCATCATCTCGCTGATGCTCGAGGTGCCATTCCTGCTGATCCGCGCCGCCCTTCCCGGCATGTACGAGCGCGGGTTCGGTCGCATCATCAACGTGTCGTCGGTGCACGGCATCCGCGCCTCCGCCTTCAAGAGCGCCTACGTGAGCGCGAAGCACGGACTCGAGGGGCTGTCGAAGGTCACCGCGCTCGAGGGTGGAGCACACGGCGTCACGAGCAATTGCGTGGCGCCGGGCTATGTGCGAACCCCGTTGGTTGAGAAGCAGCTCGTGGACCAAGCGGCGGTGCATGGCATCCCCGAGTCAGAGGTACTCAGCCGCATCATGCTCACCGAGAGCGCGATCAAGCGGCTCGTGGAGCCAGAGGAGGTCGCATCCCTCATCGCCTGGCTCGCCTCGCGGGAGGCCGCGATGGTCACCGGTGCCAGCTACACGATGGATGGTGGCTGGTCGGCGCGCTGAGGCTCTGCAGTCAGCGGCGGGAAAGGCCGAGCAGGGCCGCTTCCGACGCCGCGGTGCGGTCCCGGAGCGCATCGGCCACGGCGGCCACCGCGGGTTGCCGCAGGGACTCGCTGCGTAACACCATCCAATACGGCAGCTGTTCCGCGAATTCATCGGGGAGCAGTCGCACCAGGTCGGCATGACGATCGGCCATGAAGCACGGCAAAAAGCCGATTCCCGAACCGGCACGGGTGGCCTCGACGTGCACGAACACGTTGGTCGAGCTGATCGAGTCCCGCATCGTTGGCACCAGTCGTCGGGGTGCATCCAAATCGTCCACCTGCAGCATCGAGTCGACGAAGTAGACGAGCGGATGCTCCATCAGCTCCGCAGCATCCGCCGGCGTGCCGAATTGCGTGAGATAGTCGCGCGAGGCATACATGCCGAGCACGTACTCACCCAGTTTCACGGCTTCGGCGCGGTGCACCTGCGGGGCGCCAACCACGACCTCGATGTCGAGGCCGGAGCGATGCTGCATCGCGCGGCGCGTCACCGTGAGGATCTCGACGCTGAGATTCGGATGCTGCCGCCGCAGCGCGGTGATGGCCGGGGTAGCGATGTAGGCACTGAACCCATCGGTGGCCGACATGCGCACCACGCCGCTGAGCTGACGGGAATCTTCCCCGGTGTTTCCGAGCGCGACAATCGCCGACTCCACCTCTTCGGCGGCCAGCACCGCTCGACGGCCGAGCTCGGTGAGCTCCCACCCGCCGACGGTGCGGGAGAGCACCCGGCCGGCGAGCGTCTTCTCGAGAGCAGCGATGCGGCGCGAGACCGTGGTGTGGTTGAGGCCGAGGCTCTCGGCGGCGGAGGTGAATCGACCCGTGCGCGAGACAGCGAGTAGCACGAGGAGGTCGTCGGGGTTGGGGGCGGGGGATGTCGCGGCAGAGTCAAGCACATCTGCAAGTATGCAGATAAAATGTGCGCAAGTGGTCATTGAGGCACCGGCGGTCTGCAGCAATACTCAGTGGAGCCCGACCGCCCGCCCTCACGGGCGTTCGGTCCCATCGACAGGTGTCAGAGACGACACTGGAGGAGAGCGACATGAGCGTCAGTAGAAGCGTCGGAACAGCCCGAAATGTGGAATCTGCGCAGCCGGGGGGCGGGGGACCGGCAGACGGCGCGACCACTACCTCTGGATTGCGCAAGATCGTCGCTGCCTCCATGGCCGGCACGGTCGTCGAATGGTACGAGTTCTTCCTCTACGCCACCGCCGCGAGCCTCGTCTTCGGCACCTTCTTCTTCCCCAACGCCGGCACCCAGCTCGACGGCATCATCGCCGCCTTCCTCACCTACGCGGTCGGGTTCGTTGCCCGCCCCATCGGTGGAATTGTCTTCGGGCAGATCGGCGACCGCCTCGGGCGCAAGCACACCCTCCAGGTGACGATCATCCTCGTGGGCGTCGCGACCTTCCTGATGGGCTGCCTGCCCGGCTTCAACACCATTGGCTACTGGGCGCCGGCACTGCTCGTCGTGCTGCGCTTCATCCAGGGCTTCGCTGTCGGTGGCGAATGGGGAGGCGCTGTATTGCTAGTCGCCGAGCACAGCCCCGAGAAGTCGCGGGGATTCTGGTCGAGCTGGCCACAGGCGGCGGTGCCGATGGGCAACCTCCTGGCCACCCTCGTGCTGCTCACGATGTCGTGGATCCTGCCGAACGACCAGTTCCTCAGCTGGGGGTGGAGGGTCGCCTTCTGGCTCTCGGCCGTCATTGTGGTGATCGGGTACTACATCCGCTCGCACGTCAACGAGGCGCCGATCTTCCTCGAAGCTCGGGCACAGGTTGAGGCGGAAACGGCCGTCAGCTACGGCGTGACCGAGGTCCTGAAGAAGTACCCCCGTGGAGTGCTTCAGGCCATGGGACTGCGGTTCGCCGAGAACATCCTGTAGTACACCATCGTGAGCTTCTCGATCGTCTATCTCGTCACGGTGCACAAGTACAACACCAGCCAACTGCTGCTCGCCCTCCTGATCGCGCACGGCGTGCACTTTCTGGTGATCCCACAGGTGGGCCGGCTCTCCGACCGCTTCGGCCGCAAGCCGATTTATTTCATTGGTGCGGTGCTCGGAGCGACCTGGGCGTTCTTCGCCTTCCCGATGTTCGACACCCTGAATCCGGTCGTCATCGTGCTCGCGATCACGATTGGCCTGTGCTTCCACGCCTTCATGTATGCAGGCCAGCCCGCGATCATGTCGGAGATGTTCCCGACCCGCATGCGTTACTCGGGCGTGTCGCTCGGGTACCAGGTCACGTCGATCCTGGCCGGCTCACTCGCGCCGATCATTGCGACCGCACTGCTGCAGCAGTACAAATCGTGGGTACCGGTGGCGATCTACATCGTGATCGCCTGTGTGGTTACCGCCGCAACAGTGCTGACGCTGCGGGAGACGCGGGGCGTCTCGCTTCGAGATGTCGACTCGGCGGATGCCCGCAAGCACGGGCTCGTCTCGGCGGGGGCCACTTCGGGGCAACGCTGACCGATTCTCTTGCAGGAGAGTGTCACCTCATGCGACCCGATCTTCGGATCGGGCCGCATGTGCGTGTGCCCGTGCCCTGGGCGAGAAGCATCACAGCCCTAGAGTGTCGGGATGAGTGAATCGAATTCCCGTCGCTACCTGCGCCTCGATCTTGATTCCTTCAGCCCACCGCCTCGCGTGCCGATCACCACGCGGGTGATCACGAACCAGCGGTATCCGCAGATCGCAGCCCTGATGGTCGAGGCCTATACGGGGACCATCGATGACGAGCACGGCGACCTCGAGGACGCCTTGGGTGAACTCGCGGCGACCGAACGCGGCGATTATGGGCTCCCGCTGCGGCAGCACTGGCTCGAGGCGGTCAGGGAGAACGGGTCCGCCGCCTCGGCGGTGATCTGCACCCGCTTCGCCGGTATCCCGTTCGTGGCGTTCACCTTCACGAGCCATCTCGATACCGGGCGAGGTCTCGCCACGACCCTGGTGGCGGATGTCGCGAGCCGACTCAGCGCGGAGGGGGAGAGATCCCTCAGCCTCGTCGTGACTGTGGGGAACCCAGCCGAGCGCCTCTACGAACGCTTGGGCTTCCGAGACGCCGAGCGACCGGCGCCCGCGCAGGATGCCTAGATGGGAAGAACCGCTTAGGCGAAAATGCGGAAATCGAGCAGCTTGTACACTGGCGTCAGCACGGCAAGGAGCGGTGCGAGCAGGCGGAGCAGATAGGTGATCACTGTCACGTGCAGGAAGTCACCGAAGGCGAAAAGCCCGATGCCGATGATCGCGAGGATTACAGCGGCGAGCAGGCCGTTGGTGCTCTTGAGAAACGGGGCAGCGAAGCCGACCGAGACAGCGAGGATACCGATATCCACGAGAAAGGCTCCGGTCTCGCCAGTGGGAGCGAGGTGGGAGACCGACCACAGGGTGATTCCGATGGCCCAGCCGAGCACGAAGACCAGGCCGGCAATCGGCTTGGTGAGATCGCGTGATGCGGGCATGTGATCACTCCTTTTCGTGGCAGCCGAACAGCGGACCGACCGAGTCGAGCTTATCGTGTGAGGTGCACGGGCTTTCGCGAGGGTGGTGCTTTCCCACTCCCGCGCCTCGACCCCGTGAAGATCATCGACTACAACTCGATTTTCTCCGCCAGCGCCGCGATCACCCGGTCATGGAGTAGACCGTTGGTGGCGAGAGCAGAGCCGTGCCACGGCCCGTCCTCGCCGTCGACAGAGGTAAAGGTGCCCCCCGCCTCTTGCACGATCGGCACGAGTGCGGCCATGTCATAGACCTGCAGGTCGTACTCGCCCGAGACCTCTAGCAGTCCCTCGGCGACCATCATGTATGGCCACATGTCGCCATAGTCGCGGGTGCGCCATACCTCGCGGGTGAGCGCCAGAAACTGCGGAAGCTTGCCCGCGTTCTCCCACCGGGTCAGTCCACTCAAGCTGATCGAAGCATCCGCGAGCTCCGCCACCCGGGAGACATGGATGCGACGAGCCCGGCTGACGGTGTCGGAGCCGGATTGCGTGGTGCCGAGCCGTTCGTCGACGAATGCTCCCTGCCCGGTCGCGCCCCACCAGCGCGTGCCGAGGGCGGGCGCACTCACCACTCCGACCACCGGCACTCCGTCGATCGCGAGTGAGATCAGGGTGGCCCAGATCGGCACCCCGCGCACGTAGTTCTTGGTGCCGTCGATCGGGTCAATGATCCACTGTCGGTGAGAGTTGCCCGCGGCCCCCTGCTCGGCGCCGAACTCCACGCCGAACTCCTCGCCGCGCACCGAGTCGCCCGCTCGGCTGTCGGCGATCGCCGCGCGCAGGGCGGTCTCGACCGCCCGGTCGGCATCCGATACCGGAGTCATGTCGGGCTTCACGGTGACCACGAGGTCGACGGAACGGAAGCGGTCCATCGAGATGGCATCCGCCATATCCGCGAGTTCATGGGCGAGCTGCAGGTCGGAAGCACGCGAGTATTCGGTCACGATTGCAAGGGTAGGGCAGGGCTCAGGTGAGTGAGGCCAGGAGGCGCTGGAACGAGTCGAGCCGCAGCTTTCCGGATTCGCCGAGTTCACCTTCGGCCACTCGCTCGTTCATCGCGCAATCGGGTGCGTCCGGCAAGTGCGTGCAGCCGCGCGGGCAGTCCTCGGCGATTGCCGCGAGGTCGGTGAAAGCACGCAGGATGTTCTCGGTGTTTACATGCCCGAGGCCGAACGATCGCACACCGGGAGTGTCAACGACCCAGCCGCTTCCCACCCGGTAGGAGATGGTGGACGACGAGGTGTGGCGCCCACGCCCGGTGACGGCGTTGACCCGGCCGATCGCCCGATTCGCGTCGGGCACCAGGGCGTTGACGAGCGTGGACTTGCCGACACCGGAGTGGCCAACGGCGACGGTCGTATGGCCCTCGAGCAGTGCCGCGATCTCCGCCGTCGGCATCGCCCCGACCCCGCTCCGCACAACCGTGATGTCGAGCCCATCGAAATTGGCCAGGAACTCGGTGGGGTCGGCGAGGTCGGTCTTGGTGATGCAGAGGATCGGTGTGAGCCCGGCGTCGAACGCCGCAACCAGGTAGCGGTCCACCAGTCGCGGGCGCGGTTCCGGGTTGGCCGCCGCCACGACGATGAGCATCTGATCGGCGTTCGCGACGATGATTCGCTCGACCTCATCCGAGTCATCCGCACTGCGCCGCAGTACGGTCGTGCGCGGCTGGATACGTACGATTCGCGTGAGGGTTCCCTCGTCCCCTGAGGTGTCGCCGACCAGGTCGACGTAGTCGCCGGTGACGATCGGCTGCTTGCGCAACTCGCTTGCACGCGATGCCAGCGCGGCGTGCTCCTCGGCGGTCCCCTCGCCCACGATCACGGAGTACCGGCCGCGGTCGACGGTAAAGACCCGTCCCGTCACGGCATCCGTGTGCTCCGGGCGGATCTTCGTTCGTGCTCGATTGCCTTTGGGATTTGGCCGGTTGCGGGCCTCATAGTCGGCGTACTTGTCGTCGTCTTCGTCGTCGTCGGTGAGCCAGCTCATGCGTCAGATCAGGTCGAGGGGATTGACCGAGCGGGCGCTACGGCCGAGCAGTGATCCGGCCCAGAGTTCGGGAAACTGGGGGAGGGTCTTGGCCGTCGTGGCGATGTCGTCGACCAGCACCCCGTCGACAGCGAGTCCGATGATCGCGCCAGCCGTCGCCATCCGATGGTCTTCGTAGCTGTGCCAGAGTCCGCCGTGCAGGGGACGAGGGCGGATGACCAGGCCGTCGTCCGTCTCGGTCACGTCTCCACCGAGAGCGGTGATCTCCGCGACGAGCGCCGCGAGCCGGTTCGTTTCGTGACCGCGCAGGTGTGCGATACCGGTGAGCACCGTCTCGCCCTCCGCAAGGGCAGCAAGGGCTGCGATGGTCGGTGCCAGTTCGCTCGCATTGTCGAGGCGGATGCCGCGAAGGGTGCCCGTTCCGGTTACCGTCAGCTCGCCCAGACCGTCCCCCGTCTCGAGGAACGATACCTCGCCGCCCATGTCGGTGAGGATAGTGGCCATCTCCGCCCCGACCTGGGTCGTGTCGGCTGGCCAACCGGTGACCGTGACCGAGCCGCCGGCGACGAGCGCGGCGCCGAGAAACGGCCCGGCATTGGAGAGGTCGGGTTCGATCGCAATGTCGATGCCGGCGATCGCACCGGGCGGAACGATCCAGACGCCGGCCTCTGGGTTCTGCACCAGTACTCCGCGGCGGGCGAGAGTGGCGATGGTCATATCGATATGGGCGAGACTCGGCAGCCCGTCCCCGATGTGCCGGAGCGTAAGCCCGTTCGTGAAGCGAGCGCCGGCCAGGAGCAGACCGGAGACGAACTGGCTCGACGCGGAGGCATCGATCTCGATCTCTCCGCCCGCGACGGAGCCCGTGGCGTACAGGCTGAACGGGAGCTTCCCGCGGCCGTCGTCGCTGACATCCACCCCAAGGGCACGCAGCGAATCGATCGTGGTGCGCATCGGGCGCTTGCGGGCCGATTCGTCACCGTCGAAAGCGACCGGACCGAGCGCGAGCGCGGCAATCGGCGGGAGGAAGCGCATGACAGTGCCAGCCAGGCCGCAGTCGATGGAGGTGCCTCCGGAGAGCTCGCCGGGGGTGATCAGCAGGTCGGGTCCAAACGGGGAGACTCCTGGCATTTCGACGATGCTCGTGCCGAGTGCGCGAAGCGCCTGGATCATGAGGGCGGTGTCGCGCGAGTGCAGCGGTGCCCGCAGGATCGAAGGTCCGCTCGCGATCGCGGAGAGCACCAGCTCGCGGTTGGTCATCGATTTTGATCCGGGCAGCGCGAGCCGGGCCGAGAGCGGGCCGGTGGCGATGGGCGCCGGCCACGGCCCGGGTTCGCCGCCCACAATGAGACCCTCGTCGCCGAAGGGGTTAAATTCTGGGCCGGAATACTTGAATACGTGCATCGGTTACTAAGGGTATCGGCCCCACGGCCAAGGAAGAGGATGCCCCGTGTCAGTTCTGCTCGATCGCCCCGCAGTGTTGGGTCGAACCGTGCGTGCCCCACTGTTGTTCAGCAGCCAGGCTGCCCGCACTCGCGGCGACGTAAGCTTGTCAGCGATGACCACTTCGAAGGATAATTCCGCCAAGCCAGTCAAGTCGAAGGCCGTGGCACACGAGCCTGTGACGGAAGAGTCGGAGGCTGTGTCGGAAGCGCCGGTCGTCGACGTACGCACACTCTTCGAGGACCAGGCGATCCCGTTCATGGATCAGCTGTACGCCGCCGGTTTGCGCATGACGCGCAACCCCTCTGATGCTGCCGATCTGGTGCAAGAGACCTTTGTCAAGGCGTTTGCTGCCTTCGCGCAATTCCAGCAGGGCACGAATCTCAAAGCCTGGCTGTACCGCATCCTCACCAACACTTTCATCAACAGTTACCGCAAGAAGCAGCGCGATCCCTACCAGGGCACCATCGACGAACTCGAGGACTGGCAGCTCGGGGGAGCCGAATCAGTGACCCAGGGTCGTGCGACCCGTTCGGCCGAGGCAGAGGCAATCGACCATCTGCCCGACAGCGCGGTCAAGGACGCCCTCCAGGCTATCCCGGAGGACTTTCGGATGGCCGTCTACTTCGCCGACGTCGAAGGCTTCTCCTACCAGGAGATCGCCGACATAATGAAGACTCCGGTGGGTACCGTAATGAGCCGTCTGCATCGTGGCAGGCGGATGCTGCGGGACCTGCTCTCCGAGTACGCGGTCGAACGAGGCATCAACACCTCAGGCACGCGTGCCCAACCTGCCACTGCTGGGAGTAAGAAGAAATGACCGACTGCGGATGCGAGAAGGCGAAAGCCGAACTCGAAGAATACCTGCACAATGAACTGGCCAAGGCGGATGCGGCGGATATTGCCGAGCACATCGCCAACTGCGACGACTGCACCGGTGATGCCCACGTCGGCACCGTCCTGACCCAGGCCGTGCAGCGTGCCTGCCGCGAAACTGCCCCGAGCGACCTGCGCGACCAGGTGTTACTCACGCTGCGCACCCTGCAGTCGAACCACTAGGCCTCGCTCGACTGCGGTCGGGGCATCCGCCTGCCTGCACGGTCTGCGGCGGGCTCCGGTCGCCCGTCACCCCTGACCCCGGTCTCCCGTCGCGATGCCCCGGTTGCGATGCTGCGTAGGAATCTCCCGCGGCGCCCCCCGTTGCAAATGCAGGAACACGTGTGACTGGTGTGGCTGGTGCGCCCCACCGGCCACTCTGGTAACGTCCGTTCCTGCATTTCGGACAGGGGTACTTCAAGAGCTGTCGGAGCGGAGACAATAAGCCGAGGGAAGGCCGCCATCGGATACCAGCCGATTCCGTGGCGATCCCCCCCCCGTTGCAAATGCAGGAACATGTGTGACTGGAGTGGCTGGTGTGCTTCACCGGCCACTCTGGTCACGTCCGTTCCTGCATTTCGGACAGGGGATCCCGCAAGAGCTGTCGGAACGGAGTTGGGTTGCCGAGCACAGGCCGCCACCTCGAGCCGGTGAGCCTCGAGCCCTCGAGCTTCGAGGCAGCAAGCTACCGGAAGAGCTACCGGATCGGCTACTGAATTGTCAGCGCGTGGTCCATCAAGTCGACGAGCTCCTGGGCGCTGCGCTTGGACGAACCCGTTGCCGGAGACGCGGATGCCGGGCGCGAGGCGACCGTGATCATACGGCCCGGCGCCAGTCCCTTGGCCAATTCGAGACAGATGAACGGCCACGCACCCATGTTCTCCGGTTCCTCCTGCGCCCACATCAGCTCTGCACCCGGATACTGAGCGAGCACAGAATCGAGTGCGGCCTGGGGGAGCGGGTAGTACTGCTCGACCCGCACTAGCGCGACATCTTTCTGCTGGCGTTTCTCCACCTCTGCGAGCAGGTCATAGTGGATTTTACCGGAGTGGAGCACTACGCGCTTGACGGCACTCTTGTCGGTGATGGCCGCATCGTCGATCACCGGTTCAAACTTGCCGTTCGTGAATTCGGCGATGCTGCTCGTCGCGCCTCGCAGCCGCAGCATCGCTTTCGGGGTGAACACGATCAGCGGGCGACGAGGACGCGCATAGGCCTGGCGGCGCAGGAGATGGAAGTACGACGCTGGCGTCGACGGACGCG
>JANYEI010000017.1 GCA_025363205.1 Frigoribacterium sp. | reverse complement strand
GTCGCCGAGATCGACGAGATCCTTCCAGTCGGCGAGTGATTCCTCGCCGACCTCCGCGAGTGACACCATGGCCTGGATACGAGATCCGTCGCCGGACTGCAGCGATGCGAAGCAGAGCTTGCCCGTGTTGCGCAGGTGGACAATGCGGCCGGCGAGACCGACGGTGTCGCCGCTCGCGGCATCCGTTTCGAGCGTGTCGTACTTCGCGCGCACATCGGGAATCGTCGCCGTGATGGGCAGCCCGACAGGGTAGGCCTCGGCGCCGGAGGAGATCAGGCGCTCGCGCTTGCCGAGGCGCACCCGGGTCTGCTCGGAAAGCTCTTCTTCCGAAAGCTCGGGTACTGCGATCTGCTCGGTCATGCGTGTCTACTCCTGAGGTCGGCTCGCCCAAGTTTACGGGCTCGGCGTGCAGGCCCTCCCCTCGAAGCGGCGGGGGCGGCTGGATGCGACGGAGAGAGCCCACGTGGCGGGGGAAACGTCCACATGGCGGGGGAAACCGCCGAATCCGGCGGGGGAAACGCCGGACGTGGCGGAGGAAACGTCCACCCGGCGGGGGAAACCGCGGGATCCGGCGGGCAATTGACTTCGCGGAGGGAGGCGTGCCTCCCGCCGCGACGCCATACTCCCTCCGCGAAGCTATATCCCCCAGCCGCATCCAGCCGTATCCCCCGCCACAACGCTGTAGCTCCCGCCGCAGCCAGCCGTATCCCCGCCACGGCCAACCGCAGCCAGCAGTATCCCCCGCCGCAGCACTGCGTCCCCCGCCACGGCGATCCCCGCCGCCATCGGAATACCGGAGCCACCGGAGCGACCGGAGACTACGAGCGGTTACCCGCGAGGTAGATCGCCCCGTTGTCGATTAGACGCGTCGCGCCAACCCGAGCAGCCACGAGCACGACGGCGCGCCCCCGGTGGGTGTCGTCGACGGGGAGAAAGGATTCGGGGTCGACGACCGTGAGGTAGTCCAGCTCGACAAAGTCCTCGCCCATGAGCACTGATTTCGCGGCGGCGAGCACCGCGTCGAGACCACGGTCTGCGGATGACTCGGCCGCCTCAAGCGCGAGGGACAATCCTCGCGCGGCGCACCTCTCGTTCGCGTCGAGGAATCGATTTCGGCTGGACAGAGCCAGCCCATCGTCCTCACGCACGGTCTGGACGACCTCCGCGATGACGGGCAGGTCAAGATCGACGATCATCCGCTTGACGAGGAAGACCTGCTGGGCATCTTTCTGGCCGAACAGCACGACATCGGGCCGGGCGATGTTGAGGAGCTTTGAGACGACGGTCAGCACGCCATCGAAGTGGTTGGCGCGAGTATGGCCCTCATAAAGCGAGCCAACGCGACCCGCGGTGACCCGGGTGTCGCTCGCGCCGGTCGGATACATCTCGGAAGCGCTCGGGGCGAACACCGCCTGCACGCCAAGCGGCTCGAGGCGGGCCAGGTCTTCCGCGAGAGTGCGGGGGTAGCGCTCGAGATCCTCAGCGGGGCCGAACTGCAGTGGATTGACGAAGATCGAGACGATCACGAGATCGGCCATCTCCGCGGCGCGGCGCACGAGCGCCAAGTGGCCGCCATGAAGGGCGCCCATCGTGGGCACCAGCGCGATTCGCGAGCCGGTAGCGCGTGCGTCGGCGGTGATGGTGCGCAGCGCGGAAATGGTCTCGGCTACGGCGATAGGCATCCCTCGATGTTAGCGCCCTGTGCGCGCGCGTCCCGCGGGCACGGCGATGCTAGTGCCCTGTGCGCCCGCGGGCACGGGCACGGTCACGGTCCTCTGCACGTCGCTCAGTGTTTGCGGCGCAACGCGTTCTCCACGGAGGATCGCACGAGCGGGCCGAGTACAGCTCCCGGTGTCTCGATGCCGATCGAGGCGAGCAGGGTGGTGGCCTGGTCGACGATCGCGCTCGAGAAACTGGTCGCGGTCGCGATCGCCTCGGCGTACGCGGGGCGATCCTCCTCTGCAATGATGATCGGCTCTCCCCCCATCTCCACCACGAGGGCTTGCCCGATCGGCTGCACAGGGCCGGGCGCGGTCACTGCAAAGTAGGCGCCGACGAGCTGCGCAATATCGATCGTCGTGCCCGTGAAGGACACAGCCGGATGGATGGCAAGAGGGATGACGCCGGCCGCGATCGCGGGAGCCAACACCGCCGTGCCGTACTCGGCGGCGGTGTGAAGCACGAGCTGCCCCGCCTGCCACGCGCCCGTGGAGGCGAGCCCGGCGACCAGCGCCGGAAGCTCCGCAGCCGGCACCGCGAGAATCACGAGTTCGCTGCGTTCGATGATCGCCGGCACTTCGAGGATCGGCACGCCGTGCAGCATCGCTTCGGCACGTTCCCGGCTGGATTCCGAGATAGCGGAGATGCCAACGACAGCGTGCCCGGCGCCGGCCAGAGCGGCCCCGAGAACCGGACCGACCCGGCCAGCCCCCACGATTCCGATGCCGAGGCGACCCGAGCGGCGACGGGCGTCCTCCTCGCGATCGGAGGGCGGATGTGCGCCAAAGGTCATGCGGGCAACTCCCCGGAACGCCAGCGGTGCGAAGTGTCCGACTGTCCGGCGCGCACCGCCGCCGCCGCGACCTCGGTGAAGAAGGCGAGTGCGGCATCCCGGTCTACGGCGCCGAGATCCGCAGTGATCGGCCCGTGCACCGTGTGCAGCTGAATCGAGGCAAGGCGAAGCAGTCGCAGCAGGGGGCCCTGGTGCAGCCCAACGCTCTGCAGCCGCGGCTGCGGCACGATGATTAGTCGTCGCCAAATCGCTCCCTTGCGAAGCAACAGTGAGCCTGAGACGATCGCGAATCCGTTGCGGCGCCAGGAGAATGGCCGCAGCCACGCCGCCCGTAGCGGGGAGTTGGTGAAATCGTCGGCGCCCCGGGAGGTCATGCCGCTCTCGATGAATGCGCTCGTCTCTTCCCCGATGAAGTCCGGCAGCATGAGCTTCAGCACGGCCGTGACATCCGCCAGATTGCCCACCGGCAGAATCGTCGTGTTTGCCTGATTCGCCGACCCGCGGCTCGACGTATGGCTGGCCCGGTTCACCCGGATCTGCCACCAGCCGGCCGGTCGCCAGAGCAGCGACTGGCTGACTTCGATCGAGTGGATGCGCCCAGGCGGCAAGGTCTCGTTGCTGGTGGAGAACAGTCCGAAGCCGACGCGCACCCCGTCCGGCGTGCCCGCGATCGTGTACCGGAGCGATTGGGAGAACCGGCGCACGTAATATCCGCCGAATCCGATGATGCTCGGGAGGGCGAAGAACAGCACGAAGAGGTGACCGCTCACGGAGATCCAGATTGCGGCTCCGATCACGACGAGCACCGCGATTAGCGTTCCGGTGCCGAGGAAAATCGACCCGAACAGTCGACCGAGATGGATCTTCACGACGGACTCTGGCGGGGCGGCATCCGGATCCAGCTCGGGAGCGAGCAGCTCATTCACTCGACGGTCGAGCATGGTGCCGACCGGTGCCGCAGCGGTGTTTTCGGCGGCGCGGGTGCCGGATGCCCTGCGCAGGATCTCCCGGCGCAGATCGTCCGCCGCCGCGGAACTCAGATAGGAGAGGTGCACGTTCGCGTCGTGACCGGCCTGGCTGATCTCGAGCTTCGCGGCACCAAACAGCCGGGCGACGAAGGGCCGCACGATGTTGATCCCCTGGATGCGATCGAGCCGTGCCTTGCGATTGGTGCGGAACAGGATGCCCGAACGCACCTCGACAACCTCGCTGGTGATGCGGAAGGTGTGCATGCGCCAAGAGACATAGAACCCGCCGATCAGCAGGATGAGCAGGCCAGCGACCGCCGCGAGCACCTGCAGGATGATGCCGTGGCTCACGACGTAGTCTACCGGATCACCGCCATCGTTGAACCGCGGCAGAAACATCCCGAGCACCCTCTCGCGGAGGTTGCTCACGACATAGCCGAGCACCACGATCAGCGCGAAACCACCCCTCAGCAGTGGTGTGGCCGGGTGGAGTCGATGCCATTCCCCGTCGGTAAGTCGCGCAACGATCGTTGGCACGTAAGCGGGGGCCGAGATCTCAGGCTCGCTCACAGGCCTGCCCGGCGGCTCTCCGCAACCGACACCAGGTGGTCGCGCAATTGCTCGGCTTCTGCCTCGGTGAGACCGGGAATGGTCACGCCGGCGGCTGCGGCCGCCGTCACGAACTTGAGCTCACTCAGGCCAAGCCCGCGCGCGATCGGGCCGCGGTTGATATCCACGAGCTGCATGCGCCCATAGGGCACCGCAACGAAGCGCTGCCACATGATGCCGCGGCGGAACAGCAGGTCGTCCTCGCGCAACTGGTAGCCGATGGACCGAACGCGCCGGGGGGTGAGCGCGAGATTCACGATCGCGATAATGGCGATGGCGGCGAGCGCGGCGACGGCGACCCACACCTGTAAGAGGAACATCACGGCCCCTGCCGCGAGCGCGACCACCAGGAATCCGGCGCCGCCGACCAGTTCGACCCACACCAGCCGCGGAGAAACCCGCCGCCAGGTTACGCCGGGGAGTTCGAGTCGATCCATGCTGCCTACCCTACGGCCGAAACTGAACGGCACGGTTGCCCTGATCGTCATCGTCATCGTTCGGCGGAACCGTACACATGTGCTCCGCCACCAAGCCACCGGCCAGCAGACAGCCTGCCCCAACGAGGGTGGCCACGGACTGCACGACCGAGCCGACCCCCGGAACAACCGATCGGCTGAGGAGATAAATGAGCACGCCGGCGCCGAATCCGGTAACGAGCGACCCGCTCAATGCACTCGCTTTGGCGAGTACGAGCACCCGCGTCGAGTAGAACGGATCGATCGGTTGGGATGCTTTGCCCCTGGTCAGTCGGCGGATAGGCAGGGCAAGCACCACCACCATGATCCCGATGGCGAGCAGCGCGAGTCCCAGCGTGAGCGGGGGAAGCACGATCGGGCGCCCCGCGGCGGCGAGGAGCGTCTCGAGGAATCCGCCGCCAATGCCGCCAATGAGGGCGAGCAGCACGAGGGTCGTGATGTTCGTGCGTTTCATGATTCAACCCACAGCGGTGGCGCGTCGCAGGCCCACACCTCGCTCGAGGTCGCGACGACAAGCGCATCGATTCGCCCGTACCCGCTGATCTCGGCATCCGGGTCCACCTGCAGCCAGGGCACGATCACGAACGCGCGCTCCCAGGCCCGCGGATGCGGCAGGGTGAGGTCGTCGGTGTCACGCTCCAACCCGGCGAAAGCGATGATGTCGAGATCGAGCGTGCGGTCGCCCCAGCGCTCGGCCCGCACACGGCCGTGTTCCGCCTCGATGCGATTGAGCTCATCGAGCAGGGCTTCGGGGTGGAGTGCGCTCTGCACGAGCATCACCGCGTTGAGGTAGTCGGGCGCTGTGACATCCGTTCCCGTCGGTTTGACCGCATGGGACTGCACGATGCCCGAGACTGCGGTCACGGTCACGCCGTCCAGAGCGGCGATGTCGCGCACGGCCGCCCGCAGGTTTTCTTCCCGGTCACCGAGATTGGATCCGAGCGCGATCACGGCCGGCAGCACAATGCGACGCCTCACGAACGCGCTCCCGCCGAGCCGGCCGGGCTGAACGGACGGCTGCGGGTGATGGTCACCGAGACATCGCCAAAGGGCACGGTGATCGGCGCGGCCGGCTTGTGAATGGTGACGGTCACCTGGAGGGCGCGCTCATAGCCAAGGGCGATCGCCGCGACCCGTTCGGCCACTGTCTCGATGAGATCCACCGCGTCCGCCTGCACCGCCGCGTACACCGCCTCGGCCAGCTCGCCGTAGTGGATGGTCTTGGTCACATCGTCGGAGGCCGCGGCTGGCGCAAGATCCACCGCGATTTCGAGGTCGATGATGAATTCCTGACCGTTTTCCCGCTCGAAATCGAGCACGCCGTGATGGGCGAAGACGCGCAACCCGGTGAGGCGGATGCGGTCGATCGGCGATGCCTGATCGGTCATGGTTGCATCGCCTCCCAGACATCGAGGGCAGTTTTCGTTGCCGCTACGTTGTGCACGCGCACGCCCCACACACCGGCCTGGGCGGCGAGCGCGCTGATGGTGGCGGTCGCGGGATCGCGTGCCGCGGTCGGAGCATCCGGTGCGACGAGCGCCCCGAGAAACCGCTTGCGGGATGCACCGATCAAGATCGGATAGCCGATCGTGCCGAGAGCCGCGATGTTGGCGAGTAACTGCCAGTTCTGTTCGGCGGTCTTGGCAAAGCCGATGCCTGGGTCGAGGATGATGCGATCCGGACGGACTCCATTGACGATGAGTTCGGCCACGCGGTTTTTCAGGTCGTTTCGTACGTCGCGCAGCACGTTGCCGTAGCTGGCGCTCGGCCTGCTCTCGACGCCGGGAGCGTTCGCCCCGCGCCAGTTATTTGCGACCCAGTGGCTTGCCACAAAGTGCAGTCCGGTCTCGGCGGCGACCCTGGCCATGCCGGGATCCGCCAGGCCGGCGGACACATCGTTGATGATCACGACCCCGAGTTCTGCCGCAGCGAGGGCCGTCGACGCGTTCAGGGTGTCGACGCTCACCGGAATGCCCCGGTCGACAAGCGCCTCGATCACCGGGAGTACGCGCCGCTGTTCTTCGGCGGCGGACACCCGTTCGGCCCCTGGTCGGGTGGATTCCCCGCCGACGTCCACCAGTTGGGCTCCGGCCGCGACCAGGGCTTCGGCGTGCACGATGGCGGCATCCAGCCGGAGGAAGTCACCACCGTCACTGAACGAGTCGGGGGTGACGTTGACGATACCCATGATGCGGGGTCGTGTGAGGCCCATGGGGCGATACGGGCGCAGTGCGATGAGTTCACTATTCATGGGGTGACCCCGATCAGCGCCATGATCTCGGCACGCTCGACAGCCTGGGAGAGCACACCCCGGCTCGCGAGCGTCACGGTTGTGCTGCGCACCTGGCGGCTGGACCGTGCGGTCACACAGCCATGCGTTGCATCGAGCACCACGAGCACACCACGCGCGTCGAGGCCGGCCTGGAGTGCATCCGCGATCTCCTCGGTGAGGCGCTCCTGCAGCTGCGGACGGGCGGCGAGCGTCTCAACGACCTGCACGAGAGCCCCGAGGCCGACGATTCGTGTCGCGGGAAGATAGGCGAGGTGGGCGACGCCGATGAAAGGCAGAAGGTGGTGCTCGCACACGGAGCGGAATTCGATGTCGCGCAGGAGCACGAGTTCGCCGGTCTCCGCACTCTCGGCGATGAAATCCGTGCTGGCGGCGAGGTGGTCGAGGGGATCGACGCCCAGCCCCGAGAAGAATTCACCGTAGGCCCCGGCAATTCGCTTCGGGGTGCGGAGAAGGCCGGGTCGTGCTGGATCCTCGCCGATCGCGGCGAGGATCTCAAGCACGGC
Organism: Frigoribacterium sp.; assembly: GCA_025363205.1. Classification (GTDB taxonomy): domain Bacteria; phylum Actinomycetota; class Actinomycetes; order Actinomycetales; family Microbacteriaceae; genus Lacisediminihabitans. The sequence continues at coordinate 9,693 of JANYEI010000017.1, read as the reverse complement.
AGCTTCGATCCGTGCGGTATCGATACTCACGATTACGAGCGTAGGGGGATACAGCGAAGTGGGACTAGGCGGTGGCGATATCGGGGCGCTTGCGTGGCCGAGGCTCACGCGCCTTCTTCGCCGGCTCTGACGTCACTCCGCCATCGACCACTCCAGCGTCGATCGGCGCCTTTTGCGGCACGAGCACGGGGGGAAGTGCCGACACCGGGCGTTTGGTGCTCGACAGCCACTGCGGGCGTTCGGGCATCTTCTTTACGTCCTTGAAGATCTCGGCTAGCTCGGTGTGATCGAGTGTTTCCTTCTCAAGGAGCGCGGTCGCGAGCTTGTCCAGGATGTCGCGGTTCTCGTTGAGAACCTCCCAAGCCTCGTTATGCGCGTTCTCGATGAGGGTGCGCACCTCGGCATCGACCTGCTCGGAGAGGCGCTCGGAGTAGTCGCGCTGGCTGCCCATGTCGCGGCCAAGAAACATCTCTCCCGACCCGGATCCGAGCTTGACCGACCCGATGTTCGACGACATGCCGAACTCGGTGACCATCTTGCGCGCGGTTGACGTGGCTTTCTCGATGTCGTTGGATGCCCCGGTGGTGGGGTCATGGAACACGACCTCCTCCGCCACCCGTCCGCCCATCGCGTAGGCGAGCTGGTCGAGGAGTTCATTGCGACTGATCGAATATCGATCCTCCAGCGGAAGCACCATCGTGTAGCCGAGCGCGCGGCCGCGGGGAAGGATCGTCACCTTCGTCACGGGGTCGGTGTTGCGCATGGCTGTCGCAACGAGGGCGTGTCCACCCTCGTGGTAGGCGGTGATCAGCTTTTCGTGGTCGCGCATCACGCGGGTGCGACGCTGCGGGCCGGCCATCACGCGATCGACCGCCTCATCCAGCGCGCGATTGTCGATGAGTTGCGCGTTTGAGCGAGCGGTGAGCAGCGCTGCCTCATTGAGCACGTTCGCGAGGTCGGCACCGGTGAAACCGGGCGTCTTGCGAGCGAGCACCTCGAGGTCGACTCCGGCAGCGAGGGGCTTGCCCTTGCCGTGCACCTCGAGGATCTGCTTGCGACCGAGCAGGTCGGGAGCATCCACTCCGATCTGGCGGTCAAAGCGACCGGGGCGCAACAGTGCCGGGTCGAGAATGTCCGGGCGGTTCGTTGCCGCAATCAGGATCACGTTCGTCTTGACGTCGAAGCCGTCCATCTCGACGAGCAGCTGGTTGAGGGTCTGTTCGCGTTCATCGTGGCCGCCGCCCATGCCGGAGCCTCGGTGGCGTCCCACGGCGTCGATCTCGTCGACGAAGATGATGGCCGGGGAGTTTTCCTTGGCCTGGGCAAACAGGTCTCGAACGCGGCTGGCACCGACGCCGACGAACATCTCGACGAAGTCCGAGCCGGAGATCGAGTAAAACGGCACGTTCGCTTCGCCGGCTACCGCACGGGCGAGCAGGGTCTTGCCGGTACCGGGAGGGCCGTAGAGCAGCACTCCCTTGGGGATGCGCGCTCCGACCGCGAGGAACTTTGCCGGATCCTTCAGAAAGTCCTTGATCTCCTCGAGCTCTTCGATCGCCTCATCGGCGCCCGCAACATCCGCGAACGTGACCTTTGGGCTTTCCTTCGAGACGAGCTTCGCCTTGGACTTGCCAAACTGCATGACCTTGGAGCCGCCGCCCTGCATGCTCGACAGCAGGAACCAGAAGATTGCCCCGATGATGATGAAGGGGATGACCAAGCCCAGGAGCGAGGACAGCCAGTTGCCCTTGTCGACCTGGTCGTCGTACTTGGCCCCGGAGGAATCGACGGCCTTTACGATGTCTGCCCCGCGAGCGGCTGCAAAGTAGAACTGCACCTGCTTGCCATCAGCACCGGCTGTGGCGAGGGTCAGGTCAACGCGCTGCTCGCTGTCGACGATTTTGGCTGAGGAGACCTTATTGTCCTGCAGAAGGGCAAGACCGTCTTTGGTGGTGATTTCCTTGAATCCAGACCCGCTAAGCAGGCTGAATCCAACCGACACGACGATGACCGCCAGCAGGATGTAGACGAGCGGGCCGCGGAAAAATCGCTTGAAGTCCATAGTGTTACCGGGGGCTGAGCCCGGCGCCTTTCTGACGAAGAATGTGGTGTTTAGATTACCCGAGCGGCACTGGGTGGCTGCTGCGTGTTTGCCGAGGGCGTAATGTACGCGCGGGGTCTACGCCTGACGCGGCTGACGGGGCGCCCGCGCGGATAGCATGCCGAAGGCGGCGCCTGCATACGTGCCGCGACCCTACGCGTACACGTGCGGCGCCAGCACTCCGATGTCGCGATAATTACGATACTTCTCTGCGTAATCGAGCCCGTAACCGACCACGAAGGCATTCGGGATCTCGAACCCGACGTAGCGCACGTCGACGGCAAGCTGGGCGGCGGCGGGCTTGCGCAGCAGCGCGCAAATCTCCACCGAATCCGCGCCGCGCATCCCGAGGTTGGCTCGCAGCCACGACAGCGTGAGACCGGAGTCGATGATGTCCTCCACGATGAGCACCTTTCGGCCGTGCAGGTCGGTGTCGAGGTCCTTGAGAATGCGCACGACACCGGATGACTCGGTGCCGGAGCCATAGGACGACACGGCCATCCAGTCCATCTCGATCGGAAGTGTGAGCTCCCGCGCGAGGTCGGCCATCACCATCACCGCGCCGCGCAGCACGCCCACGAGCAACAGCCGTTCGCCCAGATAGTCCACCTCGATTCGACGGGCCAGTTCGGCGATTTTGTCGCGGATCTCCTGCTCGGTGATGAGCACGCTCTCAAGGTCATCGGCAATATCGCTGTATTCCATTGCTCCATTCTTTCATCGGCTCAACTGTCGGTCGACCTCCGCCGTCACCGGCTAAGCGTCAGGGCGCGTCGAGCGAAAGGTGAGCAGCCCGCTCACTCGTTCCGCCCTGATGCCCGGGAGGTCGATGGCGCCTTGCCCGTGCCAGTGGGTCACCAAGCGCGACACCTCGAGCGTCTGGGAACGACTGAGGCTCACCCCGAACTCCGCGAGTACGGTGGCGCGGATGATCCGTTGCCTCAGTGCCGGTGGATTGTATTCGAGCGCGCGCGCGGCGAGCGAAATTCCCGCCTCCGCATGGTTGGCCAACTCCTCGAGCTGATCCGCGGCGAACTGGTCGAGCGCGTCCGTGTCTTCCCGCGCCAGATCGGCCGTGCGAGCGAGCGCCTCGGCAAAGCCCGGCCCGAGCTCACGTTCAAGGAGCGGAAGCACTATTTTGCGCACGCGCACCCGGGAGAATCGCTCGTCGTCGTTCTGCGGATCGTTCCAGGGCTGCAATTCGGAGTCGGCGCAGAACTGCACTGTCGTCGACCGCCGAGTCTGGATCAGCGGTCTCAGGTAGACGCCGGATGACACCGCCATGCCCTTGATGCTCCCGAGACCGCTCCCCCGGGCGAGGCCGAGTAAGACCGACTCGGCCTGATCGTCGAGTGTGTGGCCAAGGAGGACCGCCGTTGCACCGATCTCCCGCGCCGCTTCGGCGAGCGCCGCATAGCGCGCGTTGCGGGCAGCGGCCTCCGGCCCACCGGCCGTTCCAACGGTGACGGTCTTCACGATGACCGGGTTGAGCCCGAGGTCGCGAGCCTGCTGGGCAGCCCCGGCCGCGACATCCGCCGAACCAGGCTGGAGAGCATGGTCGACGATCACCGCTCCGGCACGGATGCCTACCCGCCCCGCCTCGAAGGCGGTGGCAGCGGCAAGCGCGAGAGAGTCGGCTCCCCCGCTGAGAGCGACCAACACTCCGCCCGCCTGGCTCTCATCCTCTTCGTTGCCGCCATCTGCCGCACTTCTCACATCTCGTCCCGCTGCTCTCCCCGCGGCGCGACCTGAAATTGCGGTGCTCCCGGTACTTCCTGTACTGGCGGCGCTGCCTACGCCAGCGACGCTCCCTGCTGCGGCGACGCTCCCTGTACGAAATGCAGGACCGCCTGTGGCTGGAGTTGACTCAGATGCCTCACCTGCAACAGCGGTCACACGATGTCCTGCATTTCGAACGGACGGGCGTGGCGGGACGGCACCGGGTAGCAGCGGGACGGCGGCGACAGAGAGCAGGCACGCACGCACTGCTGAGCGCACATGAGCGATCGCGGGGGTCAGTCGGGGGCGTGTGGTCATCCGATAACGTTATTGCGTCATCCACCAAACTTTAGGAGCGCCCCTTATGGCCAGCTACGACGCGATCATCGAGATCCCCAAGGGCAGCAAGAACAAATATGAGGTGGATCACGTCACCGGCCGCGTCTTTCTCGATCGGGTGCTCTTTACGGGCTTCGTATATCCCACCGACTACGGCTTCTTCGAGAACACCCTCGGCCTCGATGGCGATCCGGTAGATGTGCTCGTCCTGCTCGACTACCCGCTCTTCCCCGGAGTCGGAGTCAAGGTGCGCCCCGTCGGAGTCTTCAACATGACGGATGACGGGGGCTCAGACGCCAAGGTGATCGCCGTGCAGGCGAAGGATCCGCGCTGGTCGTGGATTCAGGACGTCGACGACATTCCGGAATACACCCGCAAGGAAATCGAGCACTTCTTTGAGCACTACAAAGACCTCGAGCCTGGCAAATGGGTCAAGACCGAGGGCTGGGGCAACGCGGCAGAGGCCGAGGCGATCGTGCAGGCCGGCATCGCGAAGCTCGCGGACGAGGGCTCACACTAAACCGCCAACGCCGACCTGCCGACGCGGGTGCTGTGGCTTTCGCAAGGCGCCGCAGCATCCGGCAGCGCACGCTCGCACCAGTCAGCCAAGGGGCGCAGCAGTTAACCCAGGGGCGCGCCGCGTGCCGCCATAAAGGGAGCGGCATCGATTGCCGTGCCTCCCGGCCGCACCTCGAAGTGCAGGTGACAGCCGGTCGAGTTGCCGGTGCTTCCGACGCGCGCGATCTGCTGTCCACCACTCACCTGCTGGCCCGCACTGACGAGGATGCCACCACTGACGATGTGGCCGTAGCCGGTCGAGATGCCGTCCCCATTGTCGAGCAGGATGAAGTTGCCATACCCCCCGTTGTAGCCCGCAAAGATGACCACTCCCGAATGGGCGGCCACAATGGGTGCGTTGCAGCCAGGAGCAAGGTCCGTTCCCGCGTGAAGCGCATAGTTACCGGTGTAGGGATTGACCCGCCAGCCGTAAGGGCTTGAGATGTTCCCATAAGTGGGCCGCACCCAACCACTCGGGCTCGCGCTCGTGCCGCCGTTGCCGGCCGGGCGGATCTGCGGACGCGGATGTGCCGCCGCATAATCTGCCACTGCTTTCGCTTCTGCGGCAGCTTTCGCCTCTGCGAGAGCCTTTGCTTCCGCAGCCGCCTTCGCTCGCACCTGCACGCCGGTATTGAAGTCAGCTTCAGTAATGGCGCTGTTGTCGACCAAGACCGCCCGCTGGGCCTGGAGTCGTTCCTTGTTGCCGTCTTGCTCCTTGAGTGCTGCGGCCGCCCTCTCCGAGGCCGCGGCAGCCTCTTCCATGGCTTTTTGAGCGGCGTCCGAGAGCACCTTGAGAGCGGCCTTCGCAACCACGGCCTGGTCGGTGAGCGATTGGGCCGAGTTCTGATCCTGGGTGGCCTTTTCGTAGAGGCCGGCCGACTGGTCCTTCACCATGCTCGCGAGACCGAGCTGCGAAAGCAGGCTCTTCGACTCGCCGCCGTTGAAGAACAGCCGAGCGGAAAGGTCACTGCCTCCCGCACGGGCTAGCCGCGCGGCGAGCTGGCCTGCCTGCTGCTTGGACTTCGCCGCTTTCGCCTTGGCGAGATCCGCCTGCTTCTGGAGTTCGTCTGCTTTGAACGACGACTCATCAAACTTTTGTTGGGCGGCTTGCCACTCGGCGCCCTTTTGCTTGGCGGCTGCCTGCGTGGCGTCGACCTGGGACTGGAGGCCGGCGAGAAGGGCATCCAGCTGGGCGATCTGCCCTTCCTTCACCTTCACGTTGTTGCGAGCGGCTTGCACGTCAGCCCAAGTGGGGTAGTCGGCCGCGAAGGCGGACTGGGTGGCCGAGCCGGCAATTGTGAGGGATACAACAATCGCGACCGCGGTGATGACCGCGGTCACGCGGGTCGCCCGCGTGCCGGTACCTGACCGAGCGTCACGCATTTTTTTCCCAACGCGGAATGACGGCTGGGTCGCACGATGGCCGAACAAAGTAGATTTCATCATTCCCCGGATTGTGCTGCACATACCCCCGGCAGTCACATGAGTAACACTGTTAACACCTGTCACAGTAGCAAGTGGCAGGAGGGCGCGCCAGTCCCACGAACGGGTGAGGGGCATTTCCCTCCCCGTGAGCGGCCTAATTGGCCAGTTCGACGCCCATCGAACGCATGAATGGCACGGGATCCTGCGTACCCCCGTTGTGATGGATCTCGAAATGAAGGTGGCAGCCGGTCGACATGCCGGTGCTTCCCACCCGGGCGATGTTCTGGCCGACCTGCACGCTCTGCCCTATGCCCACGAGGATGCCCCCATCGACGATGTGGCCATAGGCGGTCTCGTAGCTGCTGTCCCCATCATTTTGGATTCGGATGTAGTTGCCGTAGCCCCCATAGGGCCCGGCGAGCACGACGGTGCCGCTGTGGGCAGCATAGATCGGAGTGCCACAGCCGGCCGCGAGGTCGGTCCCGGCATGAAGGGCATACGCACCGTTATACGGATCGATGCGATAGCCGTAGGGGCTGGAGATGTGTCCACCCGCCGGTCGCGCCCATCCCGCAGATGAGATCTGGCCCGCGCGCGGACCGGCCGCAAGCTGCGCGGCGAGCGCGGCCGCCGCGGCCTGGCGCGCAACCTCTACCCCTGTCGCAAAGTCGGCCTCCGTCTGATTGGTATTGGCCACGAGGATTGCAAGCTGCGCAGTGAGCTGCACCTGGTGCGCCTGCTGTTCGGTAAGGGCCACGGAGGCCGCCACAGCGGCATCGGCTGCGGCCTTGGCGGCCTTCTCGGCTTCCCCGGCCAGCGCCTTGAGTGCTTCCTTCGCGACATCCGCCTGGTCGGTGAGGGCACGAGCCACGTTCTGGTTCTGGATGGCCTTCTCGTAGATGCCTGCAGACTGGTCCTTGACCATGCTGGCGAGGCCAAGCTCAGAGAGCAGGCTCTTCGACTCGCTGCTGTTGAAAAACAGGGTGCTGCTGAGGTCGCTGCCTCCGGAGCGCACGAGCCGGGCGGCGAGCTGGCCCGCCTCCTGCTTGGACCGGTTCGCCCTGGCCTGGGCGTCATCCGCCTGCCCTCTCAGCTTGACCGCCTTCGCCGCAGCTTCGTCGTATTTCTGCTGGGCGGCCTGAGCCGCCGCGCCTTTTTGCACCGACTCGGCCTGGGTCGAATCGACCGCAGATTGCAGCGTCGCGAGGAGCTGGTTGAGTATGTCGATTTCAGCCTTCTTGGCGGTTTCACTTCGCCGGGCATTCTGCACATCGGCATAGCTTGGATAGCTGGTCGCGAAGGCCGCGGAGGTCGAGCCGACGATCGACCCGGTGGCCAGCACGGAGAGCACGGCAAACGCAGAGACCCAGCGTCGGATGCGGCCACGAACGCCACCCCGGGCGCGACCATTCAAATTGCGCTGCCCGCTTTGCGCGGTGCTGCAGTTGACGAGTGCCATCAGTCCCCAATTCCGTGACGTCGACGATCCCGAGTCACGTTAATAACACTGTAAACATCAGACACACTAACAACGAGGTTGCCGGATGGCCAATGTTTGGCGCGACGCGGTGCGGTGCGGCGACGTGGGTAGTGCTGGTTCGGTGCACGGTGCGGGTTCGGTGCACGATGCGATTTCGGGGTGCAGGTGTGCGGGCGTGAGTGACACGCGCGGGCAAACGTTCGGACGCGAGTGTCACTGGTGGGCGCGGAGGCTGTGCAGCGCACGCAAGGGCAACTTATCCGCAGCAACCGTGCCTGCGTCTGCCAACGCGCAGCACCAAGGAGAATCCGCGCGTCTGCCCGTCAGCCCTGTGGCTTCTTGTTCGCCCGCATGGCTGACGAATGCCCGCATGGCTGACGAACTCCCACATTGCGACAGACCTGTGGCCGCGACGCACCGGCACCGGCACCGGTACCGATACCGGCAACGAACAGAAGCGAAACCCGGCGACGAACCGGGTCAGTTCGCCAGTTCGATGCCGTTGCTGCGCATGAACGGCACGGCGTCGATGGCGTTGCCGTTTTGCCGCACCTCGTAGTGCAGATGACAACCCGTGGAGTGCCCCGTGCTTCCGACTGCCGCGATCGGCTGGCCCGGTCCCACCGGCTGGCCGACGCTCACGTGAATGCCTCCGTTCACGATGTGCCCGTAACCGGTGGACATGCCATTGCCATGATCGATCAAAACGAAGTTGCCGTATCCACCATTGGGACCGGCGTAGAGGACGGTGCCGCCGTGCGCCGCGAAGATCGGCGAGTTGCAGCTTGCGGCGAGGTCGGTGCCGGCATGAAACGCGTACGAATGGGTGAAGGGGTTGATGCGGAATCCGAAGGGGCTCGAGATGTGTCCCCCGGCCGGGCGCACCCAGCCGGTCGTCGAGATCTTGCCAGCACCGAGTCCCGCAAGTTCGCCCCAGAGAGCCTTGATTCCGCTTACGTACTCGGTCTCGAGGTGATCGACATTCGTCGTGAGAGTGGCGAGCTGCGCCTGGAGGCGAGCCGAGTTATCGCTCTGCTCGGTGTACGCGGCCGCAGCCGCCTGCGCCGCGGTCGTGGCTTCGGCGAGCGCCTTCTGCGCAGCATCCGCGAGGATCTTCAGGGCTGCCTTGGCGACATCCGCCTGGTCGGTCAGCGACTGCGCGGTGTTCTGGTCCTGGATGGCTTTCTCGTAGATGCCGGCCGACTGGTCTTTGACCATGCTCTCGAGGCCGAGCTTGGCCAGGTACGCCTGGGAATCTCCCCCGCTAAAGAACAGGCGAGTGGAAAGGTCGTTTCCGGCGGAGCGGGAGAGCCTCGCGGCGAGCTGGCCAGCCTGCTGCTTCGATTTCGCGGCTTTCACCTGGGCGGCATCTGCCTGCTTCTGCAGCTCGGCGGCTTTGAAGGCAGCCTCGTCGTACTTCTGCTGCGCCGCCTGGTACTCGTCGCCCTTCTGCACGGCGACGATCTGGGTCGAATCGACGGCGGCCTGCAACCCGGCAAGCAGTCCTTGCACTCGGGTGACCTCGGCCTGGGTTGCGGCTTGGCTCTGGCGTGCGGCCTGCACGTCATCCCAGCTGGGATAGTCGGCCGCAAGGGCAGGCGAGCCGGGCTGTCCGAGAATCGATCCCGCCGTGAGCACTGCAAGCATGGTGATCGTGGCGATCACACGCATGCCACGCAACATTCGCGCGGAATGGACCGTGCTCCCGCGCCCGCTGGTGCCTGTCATTTTTCCCCGAAGTCTCGACAACACGTTGAACCTACCTCCGAGCAGCGGCGAATGCCCGCATCCTCGCGGAGTGGCGCGCAGTGGCGGCGCAGTAGCGGCGCAGTGGCGAGCGGATGCCTCGACCGCGGTGTGCGCATCCGAGCGTGGTTTGGAAAAGGGGCCGGGCACCCCTATGCTTGTGCCTCGGCAGCTAAGAAGGATTTTTCTTCACGGCCCCATCGTTTAGTGGCCTAGGACGGCGCCCTTTCACGGCGTTAACACGGGTTCGAATCCCGTTGGGGTCACGAAACATAGCTAGGCCCTGTAGCGCAGTTGGTTAGCGCGCCGCCCTGTCACGGCGGAG
>JANYEI010000231.1 GCA_025363205.1 Frigoribacterium sp. | reverse complement strand
AATACTGGCGAAAGGGCGATACCTCCGGGCACAGCCAGTACGTGAAGGGCGCTGCCCTGGATTGCGATTCCGATGCCCTGCTCGTGCAGGTTGAGCAGATCGGAGCAGCCTGCCACACCGGCGCTCACGCGTGCTTCGACGTAGACCCACTGCACCCGACAACACTGCACCTGACAACGCTGCACCCGACGACGCTGCACCCGACAAATGGGGACGCCAATGAGTGAGACCACCAGTCGCGAGCAGTTCGATGCGCTGCTCGATGGACACCGTGTGGTGCCCGTGATCCGTGAACTCTTCGCCGATGGCGAGACGCCGGTGGGCATCTATCGCAAGCTCGCCAAGGGCGAACCCGGCAGCTTCCTCCTCGAATCCGCCGAACAGGGCGGCATCTGGTCGCGCTACTCCTTCATCGGGGTCGCGAGTTTTGGAGTACTCACCCAGTCCACCGACGAGACCGGAGCGGATGCCGCGGTCTGGCTCGACTACGGGCTCTCGGCGGAGCGCGCGCTCGGTTCCGACTGCCCGACCGGACCGCTCGCGGCGCTTGCGCACCTCTACGAGCGCTGGGGCACTCCGCACGTTGCCGGGCATCCCCCGCTCACGGGCGGGCTGGTCGGATTCATCGGCTGGGAGGCGATCCGTCAGATCGAGCGGCTGCCCAACGTGCCACCGGCCGATTTCGACTTTCCCGGCCAGGCCTTGAGCTTCGTCTCGGAGCTCGTCGTCGTCGATCACCGCACCGGCACCGTGCTGCTCATCGCCACGGTTCTCAACGACGGAGTGGATGCGACGGACCAGCTGTGGACGCTCGCCCAGACCCGTTTGGACACCATGCAGGCCGCCCTCGCCCAGCCGGCCGAGGCGTGGCTGGCCGAGGTCGACCTGTCGATCGCCGCGACGCCGGTCCCGCGCATCCAGGCACGGGTATTTCACGAAGCGATCGAGCGATCGAAAAAATTCATTCGTGATGGGGACGTTTTCCAGGTGGTGATCTCGCAGCGATTCGATCACGAGATCACCGCCGACGCGATCGACGTGTACCGCGTGCTGCGCACACTCAACCCGAGCCCGTATATGTACCTGCTCTCCCTCGTCACGCCGGGCGGCGAACCGTACTGGATCGTGGGGTCTTCGCCGGAAGCCCTCGTCAAGGTGGAGAATTCCCGCATCTATATGCATCCGATCGCGGGGTCCCGCCCTCGGGGTATCGGCCCAGAGGAGGATCTCGCCCTCGCCGACGAGCTACTCGGCGATCCGAAGGAGCGCGCCGAACACCTGATGCTTGTGGATCTCGCCCGCAACGACCTGCTGAAGGTGTGCATCCCTGGCACCGTCGAGGTCAGTGAATTCATGCAGGTCGAGCGCTTCAGCCACATCATGCATCTCGTGTCCTCGGTCGAAGGCGACCTGCGGCCGACGGCCAATTCGATTGACGTGTTTCGCGCGACCTTTCCAGCGGGCACCCTCTCCGGGGCTCCCAAACCACGGGCGCTCGAGATCATCGACGAGCTCGAGGTCGCACAGCGCGGTCTCTATGGGGGAGTCGTTGGCTACTTCGGGTTCGCGGGCGATCTCGATCTCGCCATCGCCATCCGCACCACCACGATCTCGGGAGGGGTGGCCCGCGTGCAGGCCGGCGCTGGCCTGGTTGCCGATTCCGACCCAGAGAGCGAATACCTCGAGTCGCAGAACAAGGCTGCGGCGCCGCTCCGCGCAGTGGCCGTCGCCAACGCGATGCGGCGGGTGAAGTAGCTGGTGTCACCCCGTCGACTGAAGAACCTGACTCTCCTCGCCGCGATCGTTCTGAGCGCGCTCACTCTGGTGGCATGGACCGGAGAATGGTTTTCGATCACCCTGCGCGAGTCGGCGACCGGGCATCCAGTGCTCAGCGTCACCGGGGATGTCGCGGCGCCAGCGCTCATCGCTCTCGCCCTAGCGAGCCTCGCGCTCGTCGCGGCCCTCGCCATCGGTGGCCCGTTCGTGCGGGTCGTACTCGGTGTGCTCCAGGTGGTGATCGGATTCACGGTGGCCCTCTCGGCCGTGCTCGCGGTGTCGAATCCGGTGCGTGCCTCCGAGTCCGCTATTTCCGCCGTGACCGGCGTCGGCGGGTCGAAGTCCATCGCCGCTCTCGTGTCAGCGGTGTCGCAGACCGCCTATCCGGTCATCGCAATCATCGCGGGCATTCTCACGATGGCGCTCGGCGTCTTCGTGCTCGCGACCGGTCGGCGCTGGCCCGGCTCTTCCGGGCGCTACCGCCAGCCCGTGGTGCTCGAGGCCCCGGAGGTCGTCGGTGGCGCTGACGCCGACTCAGAGCCCGAGGATGCCGCAGCCCACGCGGTATCCGACTGGGACACGCTGAGCGGCGGAACCGATCCGACCTCGCGATAGACTCGGTTCTGAAGACCCACGAAGGAGTACTGTGAGTGACGAATTCCCCGATCCGGGAGAAGGCAATTCCCCGGCGGCCTGGACGGCAGTGATCATCATGCTCGTTGCCGTCAGCATCGGCACTGTCGCGTTTTTCTTCAATGTGCAGGTCATGGTGTGGGTAGCGGTGGCTCTTCTTGTCACCGGCATGCTGGTTGGCTACGTGCTCAAGCGAATGGGCTACGGCGTCTACGGCGCCAAATACACGCCGAAGGGCCACTGACTCAGTTGCTTTCTGATCTCGTCTCCGGGGCCCTTTTCGACTCAGCGGAGCG
>JANYEI010000092.1 GCA_025363205.1 Frigoribacterium sp. | reverse complement strand
GCTCGAAGGGGAATCCCTCCGCAGCCGCCAGGGCTATTTGGATTACCTCGCGTGGATACACTTCTCGCGTCATGTAGGTCTCCAGACAGGTTGGCCGTGGGTGAGTCTCGCGACATCGCGAAGCCTCGATTAGTAGTAAGTCTGTCTCATTTAGGGGCAAAAACGTCGCGGCGAAGTTTGGTGCGTCGCGCACCCTGCGGTCGTAGACGCCCGCGTGCGCGGTCGAGGCCGGTTGGCGTCTAGATGCTGGTTGGCGCGCACAGAGGCCGGGAGGCGACTGGTGCGCGTGGCTGTGCGCGGTCTCCGGGCTTCGGGCCCGCTGTGGGAGGCGAATACGGCCGGCTGCAGTGGCAGTGAGCGACTGGTCTAGACAGGGCGTATCTAATTTGCCCACGTTTTGCCCACGGTTTGAATCAATCGAGCGTGTCCGCTCAATTTGTCACAATCCCCGGAATAGCGGGGACCGGGGAGCATGAAAAGTTGGAAAAAGGGTCTCAGATTCGCTCATCTCCATCGAGGAGGTCAGGAGTTCGAATCTCCTAGGGTCCACCAGCACTGCAAAAACTCCCCGCGACACGGCATCATCGCCGATGTTCGCGGGGAGTTTGTTTGTGAACGGCCCCGATGAGTAGTGGACCACTGAACTGGGAATGGGGCGACCGTCCGTGAGCGGCTCGTCCGCCCCAGTGGGTCACCGCTGAAACTCACCGGGGTCCCCGCCACCTCTACGCGCCCGTGAGTGACACTCGCACCCAAAGGTTCGGGCGCGAGTGTCACTCACGGGCGCGTAGAAGCCACGCGGGAGCTTCCCGGGGGACCCGCGCTGATCCGCGCCAGCACGGAAGCGAAACCGTAACTAGCCGCTGGGCGCACACTGTGTGAAAGAGATGCCGCTCCGTCGCAGGCGTCAGCGCGGTGTTTTCGCAAGTGTTCACCCGGATGATCGCCGCCGCCTTCCGCGCAGCCGACCCAGCTGAAGTCCGGGACTGAGGAGCACCGTTTCCCGTGCACGTTCGGCACCGTCGAGTAGGGTGGCGCTCGTGCCCGAGACCCCAGACCAGCCCTCTACTGCCCCCGGCTCCGGGCCGGCAGCCCTGCGCATCCGGGGCCTCTATAAGCGCTTCGGTGAGAAAAACGCGGTTGACAATCTCGATCTGGATGTGCCGACCGGATCGTTCTACGGGCTCGTCGGGCCCAACGGCGCGGGCAAGACCACGACCCTCTCGATGGCTACCGGGCTGCTGAGACCGGATGCCGGCACCATCATGCTGCACGGGGTTGATGTCTGGCGCAGTCCGATCGAAGCGAAAAAACTGGTGGGGGTGCTCTCCGACGGTGTGCGCCTCTTCGATCGGCTCACCGGTGAACAGCTCGTAACCTACTCAGGGCTGCTCTCGGGCATGGACCGGGCTACGGTCGCCGAGCGCGTCAACGACCTGCTTCGCCTGCTCGACCTGCAGGGTGCCGGCGGCACGCTGGTGGTGGACTACTCGGCGGGTATGACCAAGAAGATCGCTCTCGCCTGTGCCCTCGTGCACGCGCCAAGACTCCTCGTGCTCGACGAGCCATTCGAGTCGGTTGATCCGGTCTCGGCGGCGAACATCCGCGACATCCTGCAGGGCTACGTCTCCTCGGGTGGCACGGTCATCGTCTCCAGCCACGCCATGGATCTGGTGCAGCGCATGTGTGATCACGTCGCTGTCATCGCGGCAGGCCGGGTGCTGGCGGCCGGTACGGTCGACGCGGTGAGGGGCGGATCGACGCTGGAAGACCGGTTTGTCGAGCTGGTCGGCGGGCGGCACCATGCGGAAGGCCCCGAATGGTTGCGAATCTCCTGAGGCTTCGCCTCCTCGTTCTCAAGAACTCTTTGCTGCGGAGCACCTGGCAGCTCGTCGCCGTGATCTTCGGGGCACTCTACGGTCTCGGCGTGTTGTTCGGGGTCACGATCGGGCTCATTGCCCTGAGCGGTGCCCCGGTGTCCATTGCGCGCACCGTGGTGGTGCTCGCCGGCTCGGCAGTGGTGCTCGGCTGGGTCGTCATCCCGCTTCTCGCCTCTGGCATCGACCAGACTCTCGAACCGGCACGTCTGGTGACCTTTCCGATTCCGCTCAACACCCTGCTGCTCGGGCTTGCGCTCAGTGGACTCGTGGGGGTGCCGGGAATCGTGACCATGCTCGCGTCGCTGGCGACCGCTGGCACCTGGTGGCAGCATCCGCTTATCGCCGTGATCGCCGCGGTGTGCGCGGCCATTGCGGCGGCGACCTGCATTGTGGGCTCCCGGGCGGCCACCACTCTCAGCGCCACCTTCACCTCGGG
>JANYEI010000148.1 GCA_025363205.1 Frigoribacterium sp. | reverse complement strand
GGTTTGGACTGTAGGCGAGACCACCCATTACGACACCCAGCTCAGCGCAAACGAATAGGTTGGTCGTCCCGAATTCTGCGCCGCGTTCGTTCTGACAAAGACAGGATTCAGGCCGAGGAAGTGCCCGGTCGAGGTTCCGCTAACGGGCACTCAAATACTTAGGTGCAGGACCGTTGAGCGCTCTACTGCCCGCGTTCACGCAAGAAAATATAAGCTGCGAGCGCTCTCTGCCAAACTTTCGACATGACAAACGACGTTCGGAACATAGGAGATGCCCTCGACCTCGTCTCCGACCATTGGCAGCCTCACCGCCTTTCGAGCATCAATAATTACGATGTCAAAGTGGTGAAGTTACTCGGCGAATTCGTCTGGCACACACATTCCGACACCGACGAATTATTTATGGTCCGAAGCGGACACTTGGTCATCCAACTCCGGGATCGAGATGTGCACCTCGGTCCGGATGACATATTTGTCGTGCCAGCCGGAGTCGAACACTGCCCACGTGCAGACCAAGAGGTATCGGCGCTCCTATTTGAGCCGAAAGGTACCGTCAATACAGGCGACGTCGGAGGCGACCGCACAGCAGCCGTCCAAGAGTTTTAACGACGAGCAGCGCCGCTCAAGGTTCGTTGTGGACGACAGTCCGGCAGATGGTCGGCATGTCGTAATGCTAGGAATCTGGCCGGATAGCATCGGATCATGAAGATGACCGATTTTGTTGCGCCTGACTCGGCGGTGGCGCGCGCCGCGCTGGAGGTTGCGACGGAGTACATACCGGGGGCGCTTCTCAACCACAGCACCCGTTCCTGGTTTTGGGCAGTCGGGTTCGCTTCGCTTGAGATGCGACAAGAATTCGACGCTGAACTGCTCTACGTATCTGCTGTCATGCACGATGTGGGACTGGCTATCGAGTTCGACAACGACACGCTCTCGTATGAGCTTGCCGCCGGTCACGTCGCCTGGGCTCTCACCGCCGGGGCAGGCTGGGAAGCGAGTCGTCGCACCCGGGCTCTCGAGGTGATCGTGCGGCACAACTGGCTCGAAGTCGATCCGGAGCAAGATCTAGAGGGCTATTTGCTGGAAGTCGCAACGGGTCTGGATATCTCCGGCACTCGTTCGGAGGCTCTCCCAAAGAGTTTCCGCTCAGAAGTCTTAGCGGCGTATCCGCGGCTCAGACTCGCGGCGGAATTCGGGTCCTGTGTGACCGATCAAGCTTCCCGTAAACCCGCGACAGCCGCCGCTCGGCTCATCGCTGGCGGCTTAGTTCGCAAACTGAAGGACAATCCTCTCGAACTGTCTGGATCCTGAGGCTCCCAGGACCTCAAAGTGAGCATCGCACGCACCGCGTGACTTACCCTCCTGAGCAGTACGCCGGAAAGAGTGACCCCTTCGTCAGTGGTGAGTTGTGCAGCGAGGGTCAAGACAACAGTCCCGCAAGCGAGTTCCTTTTGACACACGCTGCAATCCTGGACTTCGCGCATGAACTACGTTGCGGGTGGCGTGTTTGCATATCGCGCCTGCCTCATGTTGACGAGGTCAGAGGTTTTCGTGGCCGTTGTGGGTTGACGGGCTTACGTTGCCCTTTTCCCCTCGGCTGATGTTTCGGCGAGCGATTGACCCCTGAATTGGTCACAATCTGAAGACCTTCGGACACCGAATTATTGTTGGGAACATGGGTAGTTCCCAGGGTGGGCCCCATCGGGTGGGTTCTCGTACGTTAGGCGGATGGTCCTGCACAGTCACCGGGGGGTGCTGGGTAGGACCACCGGCCTGCGTTGCTTCGACGCAGTTCCATTCTGTTGCGCGACAGTGCAATGCTTCGGCTGTTGAGGTAGTCGAATGGTGGCCCGAACTGAGCAGCACTGCTCGAGCGTGGCTGACTGCCGATAACGGTGACGCGATCTCGGTGGATATCCTGAGAGAGATCACCGGCGCAGAGGCCCCCGCGACATCAAATGCCCGGTGGATAAGCGGAAACACCTCGGACGGCTTTTACTTCTCCGATCGCGTGACGGACTGGATCGAAGAAATCACCAACGAAGAGCACTGACAAGGATCCACATACGACGACGGGTGCGGTCATCGGCTGAGCAAAGCAACCGACCCTAATCGGTGTTGTCGAGAATTAGTCGGGTCGCTTCATGCGGTACGTCCCATTGTGGAAAGTGACCGCACCGCTCGAACCAGTGCAGCACCGCATCGGGGAACAGCTCCGTGGCGCGCGCGGCCTGTCTCGGCACGGTCACCAAGTCCCGGCGCCCCCACCCGATCGTGACCCGGCCGGGAGTTGTGCCAGCGGGGGCGCCCTGTTGCTTGGGCCCTTTGGTCAGAGCGTCCATCGCTGCGCCAGTCGCCGGGGAGTCGGCCAGCCCGCGCACGTCCGGCAGCACGGTCTCGCGCGAGAGCGCCGAGGGCCGCGCCGACAACTGCGCCAGCAGCAGAGTCCTTCCCACCGAGCTGCCGAGCAGTGAGGGCAGCATGGTGCGCAGCGCTCGGACCAGGACGATCGACGGCCGCAGCGTGGCGCCGAAGACGGCGAGCTCGCGGTTGTTCCAGAAGCCGCCCGGGTCCAACGCCACGGTGTCGCCGCCGACTCCCCGCCGCGCGAGCTCGAGCACCATTCGGCCGCCCATCGACTGGCCGACGGTGGAGACCCCGTCCAGTCCCTGTTCGCGGATGAAGTCCACAACGGAGTCGGTCAGGGTGGCGATCGAGACCTCACCGGTCAACGGCGGCGTCTCACCGAACCCCGGTAGGTCGATCGCGATAACCTCACGGTGCTCGGCCAGTTCGTCGAAGATCGGGGCCCAGGATCGCCAGCCGGCGCCCAAGCCATGTACTAGCAACAGCGGGCTGCCGCTTCCGCGTCGAACTTGGTTTAACGTCACGCACGGAACACTAGCTCACGCAGCTCAGCGTGTTTGGTCACCGCAAGCGTCACGTCGTGACTCGGCTCACGACAGGCCGTTGGTTTCGCTGTGGTTGGGCGCGTCCTCATCGACGACGACGATCTCATGGGGGGCGCAAGTCCTCTCGGGTCCGCGGTGCGGCGGCAGGCTGGTGTCGGAAGCGGCCCGAATGGCAGGCTCGTCCTGCCGGAGAACTGGGATGGTTCATACGTCGAGGACCAGTGGGTTGGGGCGCCGGTTGTGCGAGAGCACCGCACGGGCTCACGGTGGTCGGTTTGGCGATGGCACGATGGATCGGACTGGCTTCCCGAGTGGTACGTGAACCTCGCAGCACCATGGATGCCGCACACCGCTCGGTTTCCCCTTCAACGCGGACTGGTCAGAATGGATCCCCGACCCTGCGTGGGCCGCCGCAGAGCTGCCTCCGGAATGGAGCGTGCTTCAATGAACGGCTGCGCGTTGGGCGAGTCGGCCTCCAGCGGGTTGAGAGGCGGACTTTGCCCGAAGGAATCCTGGTGCATGGGCTCCATCACCAGCCGGCACATGCAGCCGCTTGTTGATGCACTCGAGGCTCGGGATGAAATCGTGCACGTGCCCTTTCTGCACCGTGGATCACTCGCGGCCGACACCAGCGCCGTACAAGAACAGGTCGAACACTGTTTTGAGGAACCGATCGTCGTCAGCCACAGCCACAGCCACAGCCACAGCCACGAAGGAGCGGTCGCAGCCGGCGTTCAGAGCGCCGCGTCGTTCCTCTTCATTGCCGCGTTCGTTCCCGACAGCGGAGAAAGCTGTGCAGAACTGGGTAGACCCGACGCACCCGTGACCGCGTGGGTGCGCCCGCACCCGGCAGGCGGCACCTACAATCCCGACGACTTCGCGACAGACCTGCTGCACGGGGACTGCGATCCCGATGAAGCGGCGCACGCAGCGAACCTCCTCGTGCCGCAGGCGTCCGGGCACGGCCGTGGCAGAGCAGACACTGCGACATGGAAAAGCGCTGCTAGTCGGTTCATCGTGTGCTCCAACGACCGTGTGATGAATCTGGCGAGGAGAACTTGCACGGTAGTCAGGGTCCCGGTGGCGTGGATATGTGGGCAAAACACGAAATCGCCCAGAATCGCGACCAGGGCGACCCACAGAAACAGCGCACCCGCCTGGATGAGGAACCCATGCCGCATGACCTCCGTGTGCGAGGTCGCTCTCTCAGGCATGGGATCTCAGCCAGCCCCAAGTTGACGAACGACCCGGTGACGGTTCCACTATTCGGTGCCGGATCGGGTGAAATGAGCAGTCCGGATCGGAGTCTTATGAGTGGTTGGGATTGTGTGCGGCGAGCGGTCAGGTAGCTCACGGCAATGAAACAGAACGGCACGAAACTGCAGTCCGCGCCGGGCGCGTCCCGCGCGACGTGAGCGACGAGAGCGGCGCCCGGCAGGGTGTCGCGTCATTGCAGATTTACAGGTCCTCGGTGACTTATCGGGCGACGTCCGTGATCAAGTGGGGGAGATCGGTGTCCGGTCGAGCTGGATTCCGAGCTAGTTTGACAGCGTTATGCCGCCGTTATTGATGGCCACCGGACACTAATCCGAACGGTCACATCGTCCAGGGTTCGGCGTGAATGTCGGTCTAATCCGACCATCGCCTCTGTAGTGCGCTGATCTCGCTCAGGATCTCTTCGGGCAGGGGTTCGAAATTGACGCTGTGGCGCACTAATTCGTCCAGATTCTCGACACGGCTAGTGGATCCCACGGTAGCGACGACCTGAGGTTGGCTATGCGCGAAGCGGAGGCAGAACTCAACCCATGTCTCGATACCCGACCTCTCGAATAGAGGGGCGATTTCCACTGCCCGCTCCTGGAGATAGGGCCGCCAGGCAGCGCCCGGAACGTCACGCAAGGTGTGCACGGGAGCTCCCGCCACAGTCCGCATCGAGATGATTGACACATCGCGCTCGATGAGTTCGGTCCAGAGCTCGTTCGACGCAAAGCGCTGCAGCGGGTTGAAGTACGTGATGACTCCATCGATCAGGCCGTCTAGATGACCGCGTCGGATCGCCTGGCGCGGCGCGGCTGAGGTCTACGGGAAGATTTCCAGCACGAACCTCCCGACAAGGCCCTCATCCTTCAGGTCCTTGAGCGGGCTGAGGGCCGCGCCACCTGCGAGGAGGTCGCGCTCTAATCCTTCGACTGGGCTCAACTGCCCGATAGTGACCGATTCAACCCCGAGTGGATCCAGATTCTCGGCAATGGTGGTGCGAATATCCTCCGCTGTGCCGCCGCCGAGTTTGACGATGATCGGTGTTCCTGATCCAGGTCGGTCGGTCATCTCGTCGGCGAAGATTTCACCGAGCACTTCCAGCGCTTCGTCGTATTGCCTTGAGGTGTGCATCCACAGGCCGCGATTGACTGCCGCTCGGGCGACCGCGAGTCGCTGGTGGCGGGGCACTGAACGATCCCCGAGGCGAGTAGTCCCGTAAATGTAGGGCGGCAAGTCCCCCAGAAGGCGTGTCATGCAGTGACCTTCGTGCCGAAGGTCGACGAATACGACCCGCCATGGGTTTGGTTTTCATCGGTAGAGATCATGGTGCGGTGTCGATCAGGGCGTCGAGGTCCTTGAGGTCATCCAACGAGATCGTGAAGTCGACGTCGGCGTTCTCGATCATGCGGCCGGGCGTCGTGGTCTTTGGCAGCGGGAGGATGTTTTTCTCGAGCAGGTAGCGAATACAAATCTGGGCCACCGACTTGCCATACTTCGCCGCGATCCCGTGCACGTTGTCATCGTCGAGGATCGCGCCCGTGGCCAGGGGCGAATAGCCTTCGACCAGAATGTTCCGCTCGCGGCAGTAGTCGACAGTTTCTTTTTGCGTGTAGCCGACGAAGTAGCGGATTTGGTTCGCGTGGGGTGTCACGTCGGTCGCACGGATCAGCGACTCGAGGTCAGCGGGGTCGAAGTTCGAGACGCCGATGGAGCGCGAACGG
>JANYEI010000122.1 GCA_025363205.1 Frigoribacterium sp. | reverse complement strand
ACGCCAGACTACGTACACGTCTTCGTTGACGGTCGCGTCGCTGAAGAGGGTGGCGCAGAGCTGGCCGATCGCCTCGAAAACGAAGGCTACGATCGCTTCCTTGCCCCGGTAAGCCTAGGCTGAGGCATGGCAGTCGCTCTCGCTCCCGCACTCTTCGACCAGGTGGAAGAGGCTCTCAAGGACGTAATGGATCCCGAGCTTGGGATAAACATCGTCGATCTTGGGCTCATTTACGACCTCACCTGGGACGACGAGAATGATGCGCTGATCATCAGCATGACGCTGACCTCCGCGGGCTGCCCGCTCACCGACGTGATCGAGGAACAGACCGCACAGTCTCTCGACGGAGTCGTGGATCAGTTCCGTATCAACTGGATCTGGATGCCGCCGTGGGGTCCGGAGAAAATCACTGACGACGGTCGCGACATGATGAGAGCGCTCGGCTTTTCGATGTAGCGGCGTGCCGGTTTGGCGTCAGTCTTCGAAGTACAGGTGCCGGTGCAGCCGGCATCCGTCATTGAACGGAGCCGAGCATGTCGGGCAGGCGTTTACCGCGAAATAGCTGCTGATGACCAGCTCGGCGGAACACACTCCGCAGAGCAGAGCTTTCTGATCACGCTGCGAGGCCGGCCATTGCAATGGCGCATGCCCCGCGGATGCCTCGTGACAGCGGTGGCACGGATAATAGCGTCGGCAGCAGTAAAACTTGATCGCGATGACATCCGTCGATGTCCGATAGTGGATGCAACGGGTCTGGTCATCGATGGTCTGACCGTAGACAATCATTCGATGCCCCTGGCGGTGAGGGCGTCGGCGAGTTCATCAGAGTGCTTCAAGGACATCACCAGGAGGGGTACAACGAACGTCTGCAGGCGCACCGGTGCTCCGCGTGCGCGCTGGGCCTCGCGGATAGCGGTGGCGAACCCGCCGATCACTGGTATCGCGGTGATGGTCAGCGCCAGAAGCAGCCCGATGGCGGCCGGATTGACTCCGAACCGCCGGAACGGTGCCAGCGCCCGTTCCGTTGCGTCCAGCAGGGCGGGAATGCGAGTCGTGAGTGTGATCAATGCGGCGAGGACGATCACGATGAGCACACGACCCGTGTTCGTGAGGGCCACCAGCACCGGCAGGAAGATCACTTGGGTGACCAGCATGACGAGCACGATCCAGCGCGCGGCGCAGAGTTGGCGCAGCAGGGGACGAATACCGAGTCCGGCGAGCAGGTAGAGGGCGGCGGTGAGACATCCGGCGGCCGGAAGGGTCCATACGCCACCCGCCGTCAGCGCGATGGCGAGCGTCAGCGCCGCGAAGACGAGCACCTTCACGCCGGCGGGTGTCCGGTGCAGCAGGCTGGTGCCCGGCTGGTAGAGCCCGATCATGCGTGGTCCCGCTCGTAGCGAGCGACGACGGATCGGGGGTCGCCGTGCTCGTGCAGCTTTCCACTCTCGAATCTCAGCACGATGTCGCAGCGTGCGGCAAGGCGGAGATCGTGGGTGACCAGTACGAGTTGCTGGGGGATCTCGTCGAGCAGGCGGTTGCCGATTTTCCGGCTGTTCGCCGCGTCGAGCAGCGCCGTGGGTTCGTCGGCCACCACGAGGTCGGGCTCACCGATGAGGATTGCACCAAGGGCGAGCAACTGTTTCTGTCCGCTTGACAGGCTGTGGGTCGGCGCGTCGGCATGAACCACGAGGTCGATGGACTCCAGGGTCGAGGCCACCCGTTCCGCAACCTGGGAACGGGTGAGTCCGCGACCGCGTAACGAGAAGGCGAGATCTTCTGTGACCGTCGGCATCACGATCTGGGCATCCGGATTACTGAAGATGAAACCGACGTGGCGTCGCAGCCGCTTGCCGTCCCGCACGGGGTCGAGGCCGTGAACTTTCACGGCACCGCTGGTCGGAGTGACCAGGCCGTTGAGCATCCGCGCGAAGGTCGACTTTCCGGAACCGTTCGACCCGATCACGCCGATCCGCTGAGCATCGAGTGCTATTGAGACGTCACGAAGAGCGATCCGACCGGCGAATTCCACCGAAACGCTTTCGAACTGAATGATCAATTTGCCGTTCACCGCACGACCTCGAACAGCGCGGCGACACCCATCCCGCCTCCGACCGCAGCGGTAGCGATTCCGAGGCTTCCCGCCGGGGCACCCTCGCGCACGAGGCGCGTGAACAGGCGGACGACGCTCACCGCGCCGCTGGCGCCCCAGGGATGTCCGAGTGCCAGCGCGCCACCCCCCGAGCAGACCCGCGGGTCGACGAAATCGTGTGCGGCAAGGCCGAGGCTGTAGAGCACGGCGAGAGTCTGGGCCGCGAAAGCCTCGACGATCTCGAAGGCGGCGATGTCGTCGAGTGTCACTCCCGCCGCGGCGAGCACCTCGTTCACGGCGGCCACCGGCCCGATGCCCGGCAGAGCCGGGTCGCAGCCGATCGTCGCGTGGGCCAGCATGGCGAGCCCCGGGGCGTCCCCGCGGGATCCGGTTGAGACAATCGCGACGATCGCCGCCCCGTCACTGATGCGGCAGGAGTTGCCCGCCGTCACACTGCCGGTGGTCGGCCCACCGACGGTCGCGTAGAGCGAGGGAAAGCGGGGGAGCAGCTCTGACATTCGCTCACGTGGGCTGTCGTCGCGGCCGAGTTCGTCGAGCGCCACGAGCTCGTCATCGAATCTGCCCCCCTCGAGCTGGACGAGGGCGAGGCGGTGGCTGCGCTCCGCGTAGGCATCCTGGCGATCACGATCGATGCCGAACGCTGTCGCCAGATCCTGGGCGGCCGGACCCATCTCCGGATCGGGGAACCCGGTCGGGGAGAAGGCCGCCCGCGCATACGGGGCTCCGTAGGCGATTCGCAGCGGAGCGGTCGAGGCGCTCTCCGCCCCGCCCGCGAGGAGCAGCCGGCAATCCCCGGCACGGATCGCGTCGGAGGCCGTGATGATCGCGGAGAGTCCACTGCCGCACTGCCGGTCGATGGTCATCCCCGGCACGCTCACGTCGATGTCGGCGGCGAGGGCCGAAACCCGCGCGATGTTGCCGCCCGGTCCCATGCAGTTGCCGATAACGACATCCCCCACGGCGATTGAGGACCCGATCGCCCGTTCCGCATCAGCCAGGCACTGCCGGATGACCGGAGCGGCGAGTTCGTGCACTGACCGGAGTGCGAGCCGCATTCCTCTGGTCGAGATCGGAGTGCGACGCGCCGCGATCACGACCGGTCGGTTATCCTCGCTCATCTGGTCAATCAAGTCTGTTCACCTCACCATTCTCGATGGCAAGGCGAACCTGCGCACGGGCGGGCTTGCCGGCGGGCGTTCGTGGGAGGCGCTCGGTCCAGTACCAGCGCCGCGGGAGGTGCGAAGGAGCAAGTCGGCTGCGCGCTTCTTCGCGGAGGTGGCGCACCGATGGCACAGCAGACCCCGGCGTCGTCTCGATGACCACACTGACGAGGGCACCGACCCCGCCGTTAGCGAGGCCGAGCACGATGGCGTCCTCGATTCCGTCGATGGAGCGCAGTGCGGATTCGACCTCCTCCGGCACGACGGTCGCCGCGGCGGTCAGGATCGCGCCGTCCACTCGTCCACGGAAGTGCAATCGATCCGCCCGGTCGAGAACGACCAGGTCGCCAACCGTGGCCCAGCCGCCCGGTGACTGCCGCAGTGCGCCATCGGTACCGAGGTACCCAGAGGCGAGGTACGGCGACCGAACCCACAGTTCACCATCCGTAACGCGCAGTTCAACACCCGGAAAAGGACGATGCCCAAGGCCGTCCGTGTCGACCGCGACAAACGAGAGTTCGGCAGCACCGTAGTACGAGACCACGCGGATGCCCAGGGCCTGTGCCCGCTCCCGCACGCCGACATCGAGGTGCGCACCGCCCACCAGCGCAGAGTGCAGGTGGTGGCGAATTGCACCGGCTTCGATCGCTTCGACGAGGGTGCGAAGCGCATGGGGAGTAGCGTGCAGGGCGGTCGCGTGTTCCAGGTCGGCGGGGGAGAAGGAATGTGCCCGCGGAAGCACCACCGCCGCCCCGACGGACCTCGCGTGCGCAACGGAGAAGAGCGACAGCGAGGATGACAGCGGTGCGGGCAGGTAAACGCAGTCAGAGCTGGTCAGCTCCATCAGCTCGGTCACGGCAGAAAACGACGCGCACCACGACTGTTCAGAGCGCAGAATCACCCGCGGCGATCCGCTGCTTCCCGAACTGAACGCTGCCCACGCCGAGTCCGGGGAGAGAACAGCACCGACCGCAAGCTGACGCAGCTCGGACCAGTGAGTGACATTCCACCGGTCGTCGCCGACAAGCGGGATTCCCCCGGATGCCCGAACGCCCCACGCGGTGAGCAGCGCGCGCACCCGATTGTTATCGACGATGGGCACAAGTCGACCCGAAGCGGCCCCGAGGGCGCCAGCGAGCCGACGCCCTCGCTCACGGAGCTGCGACTCGGTCACCGAGACAGTGCCGCACCACACCGCGACGGGATTGGTGGTCACTCGGGAGCCGCGGCCCGCTCCGCTTGCACAACCGGCTCGTGCGGGGCGACCCGAAGGTCGACGGCGGCGCGTGCTCCCCGATCGAAGGCTCGTGGGTAGGCACGCCAGAGAGCGAGGGTGACGATTGTGGCGACGACGACCTTCACGATGTCACCTGGCACAAAAACGGCGCTGAAGAGCGCGGTCTTGGCCAGTGGAAGGCCAGTAATGAGAGATTGGAACGGGATTCCGATGGCGTAGACAATCACAATTCCGCCGACAAAACAGCCGAGCATCGTGCGCCACCAGGTGGGTGGGCGATTGCCTGCACGCGCAATGACGCCGATCACGAAGGCCCCGACAATCCAACCGATCAGGTATCCCACCGATGGCCCGGCGAATACCGCGATTCCTCCCCGCCCGCCCGACAGCAATGGCAGGCCAACGAGTACCAACACTTCAAAGACCGCGACGGCGGCTGCGCCGCGCCACGACCCGAGAATGGCGCCCGCAAGCATCACTCCGAGAGTCTGGGCGGTGATCGGAACAGCGCCGCCGAAGACCGGTATCGCTGCGGGGATACCGAGCACGGCGAGAATCGCTGCGAAGACGGCGATCCTGGTGATGTCACGAATATCGGTTGTTGCTCGATTTCCCATGGGAAGTTCCTCTGGTGGTGGCGCTGTTGCAGCGGGTAGTGGGCAGTGCGCCAGGGGCGCTTTCATGAACGCTGTTCACCTGAACGGTGTTCAGGACACTGATACACTACCGACACGATGACGAAAGCAGAAAACGTCGGCGCGAAGTACACCCGCCACACCCGCGACGATGTTGTTGATGCTGCCCTGCGCATTCTCGACCAGCACGGCCTGCCCGACCTGACCATGCGGCGTTTGGGTGCGACGCTCGACGTGCAGCCCAGTGCGCTGTACTGGCACTTCGCCAACAAGCAGTCGCTTCTCGCCTCGATTGCCGACCGGATCGTGGAGCGAGCGAGGCGCGTGAATCCAACCGACGATGACTGGAAGGGTGTGACCCGCGCGGAGGCCTACGCTCTTCGCGACGCGCTGCTGGCATTTCGGGATGGCGCAGAGGTCGTCTCGAGCACCCTCGCGCTCGGATTGGGCGCCGGCCTGCCACTGAATCTCCTCTCCAACTCCCTCGAGCGCGGAGGCTTCGACCACAGGACGAGCGGAATCGCCGCCGCAGCCCTGCTCCACTTCATCCTCGGCCATGTCTCCCACGAACAGCAGCGACTGCAGGCCGACAGCCTCGGCGTCGTCGCGGAAGAGGTTTCGGCGATTTTCCCGGACTACGAGACCACGCCGCAGGGTCTCGAGGCCTTTGAATTCGGAATCACCCTGCTGCTGGCCGGGCTCGAACTCCAGAGTCACGCCAGCACGAAGCCGGTCTGACCGCGAGGAAATATACTAGGGGTTAACCCCCTCCCTTTCGTCGTCGTGAGACGACTAGAACCATTGGACTCTGCCTGTGCTCAGCGTGCACGACCTCGAACTGCGTGTTGGCGCACGCATGCTCATGGAGGACGTCACCTTCAGAGTCGAACGCGGCGACAAAATCGGCCTGGTCGGCCGGAACGGCGCGGGAAAGACGACCCTGACGAAGGTGCTCGCTGGGGAGGAACTCGCCACCGGAGGCACGATCGATTCGACCGGCGAAATTGGCTACCTTCCCCAGGATCCACGCTCGGGAAATCCGGAGGACCTCGCGCGCACGCGCATCCTTGATGCTCGCGGCCTCGGCCAGCTGGTGATCGGCATGGAGAAGACCGCGCTCGAAATGGGGGACTCCGACGAAAAAATAGCCGCACGAGCGATGAAGCAATACGGGGAGCTGCAGGACCGTTTTATGGCGCTGGGTGGATATGCGGCGGAGGCCGAAGCCGCGTCCATCGCGAGCAATCTGAGCCTGCCCGACCGCATCCTCGACCAGCCGCTCTCGACGCTTTCGGGCGGTCAGCGCCGGCGCATCGAACTCGCACGGATTCTGTTCTCCGGAGCCGACACCATGCTGCTCGATGAGCCAACTAACCACCTCGATGCCGACTCGGTAACCTGGCTTCGCGAATTCTTGAAGAATTTCCAGGGTGGACTGATTGTGATCAGCCATGATGTCGAGCTCGTAGAAGACACCGTTAATCGCGTCTTCTACCTGGATGCGAACCGCCAGGTCATCGACATCTACAACATGAACTGGAAGAACTACCAGCGCCAGCGTGCCGCCGACGAGGAACGTCGCAAGAAAGAGCGCGTCAACGTGGAGAAGAAAGCCGGCGTGCTGCAAATGCAGGCGGCCAAATTCGGAGCGAAGGCATCGAAGGCGGCCGCTGCCCACCAAATGGTGCGTCGTGCCGAGAAGATGCTGTCGGGCCTTGATGAGGTGCGTACCGTCGACCGGGTAGCGAAGTTGCGCTTCCCCGATCCCGCTCCCTGTGGGCGAACGCCGCTGATGGCATCCAATCTCTCCAAGAGCTATGGCTCGCTCGAAATCTTCACCGCTGTCGATCTCGCCATTGACCGTGGGTCGAAAGTCGTGATCCTTGGATTCAACGGCGCGGGCAAGACCACCCTGCTTCGCATACTTGCGAGCGTCGACCAGCCCGATACCGGGCAGCTCGAGCCCGGGCACGGACTGCGGATCGGGTATTACGCGCAGGAGCACGAGACCATCGATGTGAAGCGCTCAGTGCTGCAGAATATGGTGTCGTCGTCACCGAACATCACCGAGACCGAGGCGCGGCGAGTGCTCGGATCGTTCCTGTTCTCGGGGGATGACGCCACCAAGCTCGCGGGGGTGCTGTCCGGAGGAGAGAAAACCCGCCTTGCTCTGGCGATGATCGTCGTCTCTGGCGCAAACGTGCTGCTCCTCGATGAGCCGACCAACAACCTCGACCCTGCCAGCCGGCTCGAGATCCTCGACGCGCTTGCGAACTATTCCGGCGCTGTGGTGTTGGTGAGCCACGACGAGGGAGCGGTAGAGGCGCTGAACCCCGAGCGCGTGCTCATCCTGCCCGATGGCACAGAAGACCTCTGGAATCGCGACTACGCCGACCTGGTCGCCCTGGCCTGATCGGCGCTGCGGGCCTGATCAGCGCTGCGGGATGGTTTCGAGAATCTCATCTTCGACCTCGCTATCGCTGCGTGGCTTCGTGAGCTTCTTCCGCTCCCGCACCTCGACCCGCTCCTGTTCGTCGGGGTCGTCGGCATTACGCATCCGATATTCCTGGCGGATCGCATACCAGAGGCCGAAGAATGCCATGATCCCGAAGATCACCCACTGGATCGCGTAGGAAATATGCAGGCCCTCGTCGAGCTGCGGCTGGGGCTTGGCGATCGGGCGCGTGTCGGACGCCGGAGACTCTGACACCATGAGGCCATAGGCACCGGTATAGGTCGGCATACCCACGAGTTTTGCGACATCGGGCAGGTGGATCGTGGCGAGCTCCCCCGGCGTGTCCGATCGGCCAGCGAGAGTCGGTTCTCCGGCCTGGAGCCTCACAACCACCGTCACCGTCCCGGAGGGGGGAGACGGGATGCGGTCCGGCCGATCCTGCTTGTTACCGATGGGCAGATATCCGCGGTCAACGATGAAGACGCTGCCATCAGCGAGCAGCAGTGGATCGAGCACCTCAAACCCCGGCTGTCCATTTAACGGGCGATTTCGCACCAGCATCTGAGCCTCAGCGAGGTAGCTGCCGGTGAGCTTCACCTGCATCCACCTCTGCTTGGGGGAATACGAGGTGAGAGCCGGAAGTGCCGACGCGATGCCCCGCGGAGTGCTGTGGTAATTACGGTCCACGAGCTCGTTGGCCGCGCGGGTCTCATGCAGGCGCGCGACCTGCCACTGGGAGAGCGCTACACACACCGCTGCGAAGATAAGAGCGAGGGCAAGATACCCGAACCAGCGTCGGCTTATTGCGAAACGCCACCGATTCACTGTGGGCGGCTCTCGGTGGGAACGGCCTCCAGAAGGCGCTGTAGAGGATGCGCAAGTGGAGTCACGACGACGGGGAAATTGCGAGCTTCAAGATAACGATAAAGATAGTCGCCGTGTTCGTTGCATGCCAACCAAATTTTGACCCGGTCTGGGCCGTGAATCCGGGGATTTCGCCAGTTGACGTTCCACGCGGCGGGGCTGGCGCAACCTGCTCGCGAACAGGTTGGTTCGACGAGATCGTCGTCGAACCCGATCACCGCGGGTCAGGCCGGGGAACACCGGGTCCCTGCCGCACGAGCCCTCCGGGACGCAGTACCTCGGCGGCGGGCCGCGAGATACTGGCGTTGGCGAGCACTACAGCGATATAGGGGAGCACAATCGCCCCAATCGCGGGGATCAGTCGCCACCAGCCTGGCACGACGAGACAGACCAGAATACAGACGGTTCGGATGCTCATCGCAATCGTGTATTTGATCATGCGGCTGCGCCGGTCGTCCTGGGGAGACCGGGGGAGAGAGGTGATTGACTGCTGC
>JANYEI010000121.1 GCA_025363205.1 Frigoribacterium sp. | reverse complement strand
GAACAGCGTCAGCAGCAGCGCGACCGGGGGCTGGCCGCGTCGTCGCGGTGTTTTTGGCGCCAGAAATCGCGTTCACTCAGAGGCGGCGTCGGATCGTTGTGGGTTGCCCGGTGTGCGAGGTACCGCGCATAACTCGAATCGCCCATTAGCTCGCGCAAATACCAGCGGATACCGGAGCCGCACGCCACAAGCCGCCCACCGCAGGCCACGAGCCAGCCCACGCGCTTCCGCGGCGAAACCATCGAGTGAGCTACCGGGACAGTCGGCGACACGTCACCGTGCGACATCCGCCCACCTCTTCTGAACGGCGCGTTCCTCTGCGGTGGTCGAGAGGCTTCGCGGGGCATACAGGTGGCTATCGACTATTTCGCTCTCGGTGGATGGTTCGCCGCCTGCCCGCACCGCACGGATGCTCACGCGAAGGGCGGTTGCAAGCACGATGACAACGAGCACCGCGAACAGGATCGACAGCGTTCCCTGCACGGCGGTGTTGCGCACGACGGCCTGCATCGCCTCGGTGCTGGCCGCCGCACCGAAGGACGTTTTCCCCTCGGCAAGCGCCGCGCGATAGACGCCGTTCTGCGCCCAGTATCCGAGCCCGGGCGTCGAGGAGAAGATCTTCTGGTACGAGGCCGTCAGTGTGACGACGGCATCGACGAGTAGGGGGACACCGGGAATCCAGACCCACTTCACGAGCCCCTTCTTGCAGACGATCGCAACACACACCGAGAGAGCGATGGCGGCCAGCAGCTGGTTGGCGATTCCGAAGAGCGCGAAGAGCGTGTTGATTCCGCCAAGCGGATCGGTGACCCCCATGAGCAGGATGCTCCCCCAGGCAGCCACGACGATCACCGAGGAGATCCAGGCACCGATTCGCCAGGATGGGTCACGAAACCGCTGGTTCAGGTTTCCGAGGGTGTCGCTGAGCATGAAGCGGGCGACGCGGGTTCCGGCATCCACCGTTGTGAGGATGAAGAGGGCCTCGAACACGATAGCGAAGTGGTACCAGAATGCTCGCAAATCGAGCCCCGGAATGACCCGGTCGAGGATGTTCGCTATTCCGACGGCGAGCGTCGGCGCACCCCCCCGAGCGCGACACGAGCGACGTCTCGCCAACGGCCTGGGCGGCCTGGTTGAGTTGGGCGGCGGTGATCCCTCCGCCGGCGACATTGCCCAGCCCGCTGATGAATCGGGACGCAGTTTCTGCAGTGCCCCCGGTGAGGGCGATCGGCGCGTTCATCGCGAAATACAGGCCGCGGTCGATCGAGATGGCGGCGACAAGAGCCATGATCGCGACGAAGGATTCCATCAGCATTCCGCCGTAGCCGATGATTCGGGTCTGGGTTTCTTTCTGGATCAGCTTCGGCGTCGTTCCCGACGAGATGAGAGCGTGGAATCCACTGAGAGCCCCGCAGGCGATCGTGATGAATAGGAACGGGAAAAGGGTCCCGGCGAAAACGGGACCTTTGCCGTTGAAAGCGAATTCCGTGAAAGCGGGCATCTGAACGAACGGTTGCACGATCAGAATTGCGATGGCGAGGATCCCTATCGTTCCGATCTTCATGAAGGTCGAGAGATAGTCGCGCGGTGCGAGCAGCAACCAGACCGGAAGGATGGATGCGATGAATCCGTAGCCGATGAGAGCCCACGCAATGGTCGTCTTATCCAACGTGAACCACTCGATACCCCACGCCGTTTGGGAGACCCACCCGCCAGCGACGATCGCGAGGAGCAGAAGAGCGACCCCGATGAACGAGACTTCGGAGATGCGCCCGGGGCGGAGGAAACGAAGGTAGACACCCATGAACAGGGCGATTGGGATGGTCATCGCAATCGAGAAGATGCCCCACGGGCTCTCGGCGAGCGCGTTCACCACGATGAGTGCGAGCACCGCGATGATGATCGACATGATCGCGAGCGTTGCGACGAGCGCGGCGATGCCACCGACCACTCCGAATTCCTCCCTCGCCATCTGGCCGGGCGAGCGGCCACGTCGGCGCATCGAAAAGAACAGCACGAGCCAGTCCTGCACTGCTCCCGCAGCGACGGCCCCGACGATGATCCAGATCGTGCCGGGCAGATACCCCATCTGCGCCGCGAGCACCGGTCCGACGAGAGGGCCGGCTCCGGCGATCGCGGCGAAGTGGTGTCCGAAGAGCACCCGCCGGTCGGTGGGTTCGAAGTCCCGCCCGTTGTC
>JANYEI010000086.1 GCA_025363205.1 Frigoribacterium sp. | reverse complement strand
ATGGCGGCCGCTCGCCTCGACCTCGCCTCTGTATTTCTCTACGCCGGCTCGATCGCGCCAGGCTGGGTGCGCCTGAGCGATGGCACCGAGAAGGAGGTCACCATCATCGACTCCTTCGAGGCGGTCGGTGGCGTCAAGGCCGGCACAATGAGCGACGAGGATGCCTATGCCATCGAGTGTGCGATCGCCCCTGGCGAGGGTGCCTGTGGCGGCATGTATACCGCTAACACGATGGCGAGTGTCGCCGAAGCGCTCGGGATGGCCCTGCCGGGCTCCACGAGTCCGGCCGCGGCAGACCGTCGCCGCGACTATTTCGCGCACAAGAGCGGCGAGGCCGTCGTCAACCTGCTTCGCCTCGGCATCACGACCCGCGACATCCTCACCAAAGATGCCTTCGAGAATGCGATCGCCGTGGCCATGGCGCTCGGAGGATCGACCAACGTCGTACTGCACCTCCTCGCCATCGCCTGGGAAGCGGATGTCGACCTCAGCCTCGACGACTTCAACCGCATCGGCGACACCATCCCGCACCTCGCCGACATGAAGCCCTTCGGCCAGTTCGTGATGAACGATCTGGATCGCCGCGGGGGGATCCCGGTGCTGATGAAGGCACTGCTGGATGCCGGACTGCTGCACGGTGATGCGCTCACGGTCACCGGCAAGACGCTCGCCGAGAACCTCGCCGAGCTGAACATCCCGCCCCTCGACGGCAAGGTGCTGCGCACCCTGGACAACCCGATTCATGCGACCGGCGGCCTCACCATCCTGCATGGATCGTTCGCACCGGAGGGTGCCGTCGTCAAGACTGCCGGCTTCGATGCAAAGGTCTTCGAGGGTCCGGCCCGGGTCTTCGAGCGGGAACGCGCGGCGATGGACGCCCTCACCGAGGGAAAGATCGGCGCAGGTGACATCGTCGTGATCCGCTACGAAGGGCCGAAGGGGGGACCGGGGATGCGCGAGATGCTCGCCATCACCGCCGCCATCAAGGGAGCCGGGCTCGGCAAGGATGTATTACTCTTGACGGACGGACGATTTTCAGGCGGCACAACCGGACTGTGTATCGGCCACATAGCACCCGAAGCGGTGGACGCAGGTCCTATCGCCTTCGTGCGCGATGGTGATCTGATACGGGTCGATATCGCCGCTCGCTCCCTCGACCTACTTGTCGATGAGTCTGAGCTAGCCGCTCGCCGCTCTGGCTGGGCTCCGCTTCCTCCGCGTTACACCCGTGGCGTTCTGGCCAAGTACTCGAAGCTCGTGCACTCCGCTGCGGAGGGCGCAATAACGGGCTAACCCCGGGGTCGGGAAACGGACCCCCTCACCATTCGCACTCTATGTCTCACAAGGAATATTCAATGACCACGGAAACTGTTGCCGTGCCGACGTCGCCAACCAAGAGAGCCGCCGAACCCGAGATCCTTACCGGGTCGGGCGCAATTCTCCGTTCGCTCGAAAATCTTGGGGTCACGGATGTCTTCGGCCTTCCCGGCGGTGCGATCATGCCGTTCTATGACGAGCTCATGTCGTCGAAGGGCATCCGGCACATCCTCGTGCGCCATGAACAGGGCGCCGGTCATGCCGCCGAAGGCTACGCGGCCTCCACCGGCAGGCTCGGGGTCTGCATTGCGACATCCGGTCCCGGCGCCACTAACCTCGTGACCGCAATCGCGGATGCCTATATGGACTCCGTGCCGCTGCTCGCGATCACCGGCCAGGTGTTCTCCACGCTCATGGGAACCGACGCCTTCCAGGAGGTCGACATCGTGGGAATCACGATGCCGATCACCAAACACTCCTTCCTGGTGACCAGGCCGGAAGACATCCCGGCCACCATCGCGGCGGCGTACCTCATCGCGACGACCGGTCGTCCCGGGCCGGTTCTGGTGGATGTCACCAAAGACTGCCAGCAGAACAGCGCGCCCTTCATCTGGCCGCCCAAGGTCGACCTTCCCGGGTACCGCCCGGTGGTGAAGGCCCACGGCAAACAGATCCAGGCGGCAGCGCAGTTGCTCGCCGAGGCGAAGCGACCGGTGTTCTACGTGGGCGGCGGTGTGATCCGCGCCAAGGCATCCGCTGAGTTGCTCGAGCTGGCCGAACTGGTGGGCGCGCCGATCGTCACCACGCTCATGGCCCGTGGCGCCTTCCCCGACTCCAACCCGCTGAACCTGGGCATGCCCGGGATGCACGGCACGGTGCCAGCGGTGCTCGCCATCCAGGAATCCGACCTGCTCATCTCCCTCGGTGCCCGTTTCGACGACCGGGTCACCGGTAAACCGAGCGAATTCGCACCGAATGCGAAGATCGTGCATGTCGACATCGACCCGGCGGAGATCTCGAAGATCCGCTTTGCCGATGTTCCGATCGTCGGCGATGCCAAGGACGTCATCGCCGACCTCACCATCGCCTTTCGCGAGGCGATAACGACCACGCCCTCCGACCTCACTCCCTGGTGGGAGCGCCTCGACCTGCTTCGCGCCCGCTATCCGCTCGGCTACGACGAAACGGAGGACGGCCTGCTGTCGCCGCAGTACGTGATTCAGCGCATCGGCCAGCTCACCGGGCCGGAGGCGATCTACGCGTCGGGCGTTGGGCAGCACCAGATGTGGGCGGCGCAATACATCAAGTACGAGCGCCCCAACGCCTGGCTCAACTCCGGCGGCGCCGGCACGATGGGCTACGGGGTTCCCGCTGCCATGGGGGCCAAGGTCGCCGAGCCAGAGCGCACAGTCTGGGCGATCGACGGTGACGGCTGCTTCCAGATGACCAACCAGGAGCTCGCCACCTGCACGATCAACAAGATCCCGATCAAGGTCGCGATCATCAACAATTCTTCGCTCGGCATGGTGCGCCAGTGGCAGACGCTGTTTTACGACGGCCGCCACTCGTTCACCGACCTCAACACGGGCCATGACACGGTGATGATCCCGGACTTCGTGAAGATGGCGGATGCGTATGGTGCCCTCGGTATCCGGGTGCGAAACAAGGAAGACGTGGATGCTGCCATCAAACTCGCCAACGAGACGAATGATCGCCCGGTGGTGATCGACTTCATTGTGAGTCCGCACTCCATGGTTTGGCCGATGGTTCCACAGGGCGTAGGTAACTCCAACGTGCAGTACGCGAAAGACCACGCTCCGTCGTGGGAAGAGGAGTAGGCAGATGACGCACGTTCTCTCTCTGCTCGTCGAAGATAGACCCGGGCTCCTCACCCGCGTCGCCGGCTTGTTCGCCCGCCGCGGGTTCAACATCGAGAGCCTCGCCGTCGGCGCGAGCGAAATCCCCGGACTCTCCCGCATCACCGTGGTGGTTGATGTGGAGGAGTTGCCTCTCGAGCAGGTGACCAAGCAGCTCAACAAGCTCGTGAACGTGATCAAGATTGTGGAGCTGGACCCCCTGCAGACCGTGGAACGGGAACACATGCTGCTCAAGGTGCGGGTGGACAACACCACGCGAAGCCAGATCCTCGAAGCGGCAACCCTGTTTCGGGCCCGCATCGTGGATGTCGCCACCGATGCTCTCGTCATCGAGGTGACCGGCGACACCGCAAAGGTGCAGGCCCTGTTAAGGGTCCTGGAGCCCTACGGGATCAAGGAGATCGCGCAGTCGGGTCTGCTGGCAATCGGTCGCGGATCCAAGAGCATTACCGAGCGCGTTTTCAAGAACTAGTTTTCACCTCACAACAACCAAGGAGAAACACACTGTGACTGAGATTTTCTACGACAAGGATGCCGACCTCGGCCTCATCCAGGGCAAGAAGGTCGCCGTCATCGGCTACGGCTCGCAGGGCCATGCGCACGCGTTGAACCTGCGTGACTCCGGAGTCGAGGTCGTCGTCGGCCTCAAGCCTGATTCCCGGTCGGTCGTGAAGGCGCAGGAGGCCGGTTTCACCGTGCTGTCGTCCGCCGAGGCGGCAAAGTGGGCCGACGTGATCGTGATTCTCGCGCCCGACCAGCACCAGCGTGGACTCTACGCCGCCGACATCCAGCCGCACCTCGTCGCCGGCAATGCGATTCTGTTCGGCCATGGCTTCAACATCCGCTTCGGCTACATCACCGCGCCGGAGGGCGTCGACGTGATCATGGTCGCGCCAAAGGGACCGGGCCACACCGTGCGCCGCGAGTTTGAAGCCGGTCGCGGAGTTCCCGTTATCGTCGCGGTGGAGCAGGATGCCTCAGGCCAGGCCTGGCAGCTTGCCTGGTCATACGCGAAGGCGATCGGCGGACTGCGTGCCGGCGGTATCAAGACCACCTTTACCGAGGAGACCGAGACCGACCTGTTCGGGGAGCAGGCCGTGCTCTGTGGCGGAGTCTCGCAGCTCGTGCAGTATGGTTTCGAGACCCTCACCGAGGCGGGCTACCAGCCCCAGATCGCTTACTTTGAGGTGCTGCACGAGCTCAAGCTCATCGTTGACCTCATGTGGGAGGGTGGCATCGCCAAGCAGCGTTGGAGCGTCTCCGACACCGCCGAGTATGGCGACTACGTCTCCGGCCCGCGCGTGATCGACCCGCACGTGAAGGAGAACATGCAGGCCGTGCTCGCCGACATCCGGTCCGGTGCTTTTGCCGAGCGTTTCATCGCGGATCAGGATGCCGGAGCGCCCGAGTTCCTCGAGCTCCGCGCGAAGGGTGCGGCCCACCCGATCGAGGCGACCGGCAAGGAGCTGCGCGCTCTCTTCGCCTGGAAGCAGGTCGACGAGGACTACACCGACGGGTCCGCCGCCCGCTAGTCGTTTTCGAAGAGGCCCCGGTTTGTGAAACTGGGGCCTCTTTTGCGTTTTCGGGCTTTTGGGGCTTTCTTCGCACTCGCCCGTCCGGCGGCGTAACTCTCCGCGGTTCATGCGCGAGGCTGGCACGATGACACCGCCGACGGCTGCCCGGGTGCGCCGAGTGTTCACCACAGCGGCACTGGCTCTGGTGCTGCTCTATGTGCTGATTGACGTGGTGCTTCAGTTTCTGCCGCCGCATTACTCGGTGGTGAGCGACGCTGAGAGCGACCTTGCGGTCGGCCCCTTTGGCGGGGCGATGAACGTCAATTTCCTGGCAAGGGCGGTGATGAGCGGATGCGTCGTGGTGGCGGTCGCGCTCACGGCTCCCGCTTCACGACTGCGGACTGCCGGCTCGGTGCTTCTCGCGCTGGCGGGGCTTTGCTCGGCGGCCCTGGTCTTCTTCCCAACGGACGTTAACCCTCCGGGCGAGTTCGGCATGACCCCGCGCACGACCGTCGGGCTCGCGCATGTGGTGATCGCGACATCCGGATTTCTCGCCGTTCTGCTGGCCATGGCACTGCTCACCCGGTGGATCGGGCGGCCCCGCGCTGTACAGGGCTTCTTCGTGGTCGCGCTGGTCGGGCTCGGAATGCTCGCCGCGAGCCTGGCCGTGTTCGCGCAGGTGGTTGGCCTCACCGAACGGCTTTGCCTGGTGGGCATCCTCGGGTGGACATTCGCGTTCTGCTGGCGATTACGCGGATTGCCACCGCCGTGAGCTACTGGTTCCCGGATGTCGCGGATGTCGCGGATGTCCCGGATGTCCCGGCGGTTGCGGCGATTGCGGAGGTTGCGGCGATTGCGGAGGTTGCGGAGGTTGCGGAGGGGATACGCCCTCGCGGAGGGAGTCGTAACCCCCGCTGGGGTGCGCGCAGGCCGCCGCGAGTCGGCGTAACCCCCGCCGCGGGGAACACTGTGGCCGGGAAAACTGCTTCGGGGAACACTGCCGCGGGCAACTTGGTGAGAGGGAACATTGCCACGCGGAACATCGCGGCGGGAATTCGCCCTCGTGGAGGGAGTCGTAACCCCCGCCGGGGTGCGTGCAGGCCGCCGCGAGTCGGCGTAACCCCCGCCACGGGGAGTATTGCAGCGAGGAACACTGCAGCGAGGAACACTGCCGCGAGGAACCTCGCTAGCGCGGCACCTTCAGCCACGACATCCCACGCAGCTCGAGACGGATACTGTCGGGCTCCTCGATGATCACCATGAGCACGTCGTCACACCGGCCGCACCGCACGACATACCCGGTGGGATCGGGGTACACCGTGGCGCGAGCGAGTTCCGACACATCGCCGCACCCGAGGCAGCGTGCGGTCGCCGTCGTCAGATCCGCTGAAAACAGCTCACTGAACGGCCCCGCGAGGGAGTTGCCGTCGACGGGTTCCGGCATCAGGCCCCTCCAAATCGTTCGGTTTTGACGCGCTGCGGGTCGTGGCCGAGCGCCACGAGATCGGTCGCGACAGTCTCGACGAATCCTGTGGGGCCGCAGACGAACACGGCCGGGGAGAGGGATGACGCGAAGGCGGATGCCGCGAGGTCGGCGAGCGAGATACGCGCAGCCGGCCGTGGCCAGCCGTGCGGTACGCGGCGGGTGTAGAGCCAGGTGACGTCGAGGTGCGGAGTGGGCCGCTCCAGCTCTGAGCGGAAGAACGCGTCATCCGAAGTACGAACCGAGTAGAGCAATCGGAAGGGTGCGGTGCTGGCGGAATCGGTGTGGGAGCGGATCATCGCCACCAGCGGCACGATTCCGGAGCCTCCCCCGATCAACTGCACCGACTCGGTCTGTGTCGGCTTCCAGACGAACCAGCCGCCGAGCGGACCGCGAAGCTCGAGCTCGTCCCCGGGGAGCAGGTCGTCGACGAGGTAGGGGGAGACCTCGCCAGTGGGGAAGCGGTCGACGGCGAGTTCGACCCGGTCGCTGTCCCCTGCCGATGCGATGGAGTAGGAGCGCACCGCCTGGTAGCCGTCCGACGCGGTCAGGCGCACGTCCGCGTGCTGGCCGGCGAGGTTGCCCCCCCAGCCGGGAACGTCGAGCACGATGCTGCGGCCGGTGGGGGTTTCGGTGTGAGTCGAGACGACGACGCCGACGTGCCAGAGGCCGATCCGGTGCGGTGGTGCATCCCGGGTCTCGCGTTCTGATATCACCAGCGGGTCACCAATAGCGCTGCTCGAGCCACGGGTCGCCATACATGTTGTAGCCGTTCTGCTCCCAGAATCCCGGCTCGTCGGAGGACATCATCTCAAGCGAGCGGATCCACTTTGCGCTCTTCCAGAAGTACAGGTGGGGGATGAGCAGCCGCGCCGGTCCGCCATGCTCGGGATCGAGCGGCTCGCCCTCGAACTCGAAGGCGACCCAGGCCTTGCCGCCAAGCAGGTCCTGCAGTGGCAGATTCGTCGTGTAGCCGCCGTAGGAGTGAGCCATCACATATTCGTCACTGGTCTCGACGCCGGCGAACAGAGTGTCGAGTGAGACCCCACGCCAGCTTGTGCCGAACTTCGACCAGCGC
The DNA here is from genome assembly GCA_025363205.1 of Frigoribacterium sp. Classification (GTDB taxonomy): domain Bacteria; phylum Actinomycetota; class Actinomycetes; order Actinomycetales; family Microbacteriaceae; genus Lacisediminihabitans. The sequence continues at coordinate 6,172 of JANYEI010000086.1, read as the reverse complement.
GTGACGCAGTGGATGTCCGTGGCGATGTCTTCTATCGGCAGGGTGTGTAGCTCATCCCAGCTCCAGCTGTGGAGCGTGGCGTCGTCAGTGCGGATGCTGAACGACCAGTCCGCGGTGGCGATATCGGGGGTGGGGCCGGCCGACAGCACCGGAAAGTCTTTAGTGAGGTACTGCCCCGGGGGAAGCTCGGGAGTGTGTTCGCGACTGCGGCCGGTGAAACCGCGAGAGATGACAGCCATGGGATGCTCCTTCGGTTGAAACCAGCCTATCGATCGTTACTGCTCGCGATCGAGGCCGCCCATGCGTTCAAGCACCGCGTGCACCAGCTCGATCTCGGCATCCGGGGTGATGTGGTGGTTGAGGTAAATGCCCTCCAGCCAGGGGAGCACCTCCTCGCGTTCGAGACCGACGGCCGACCAATCGACACCGGTCTCGGCAGAGGTGACCGGCTCGCCGGAGATCGGGTCGAGCCAGGCGCGGGCGATGGTGCGATCGGGGATCGCTCCATCCACCGGATTCCAGAGCAGGGCGATCGGATGGTTCTCGCCGTCGACATGGTCCTGGCTCACCGTGCCCGAACCGAGCCAGGGCAGGGTGAGGATCTCGCCCTCGATCTCCACCTCGATGAGGTCGAGTTGAGTGGGTTCGGTCTCGCAGACATAGAGGGGATAGCCCTCCTCATGCCACGCGGCGGCCTCCTCGATGTCTTCCATTAGCTCGGGCATCCGCTCGAAGAAATTGGCGGCGAGGCCGGTGGACCACTTCAGTAGCACGGCCGTGTCGGCGTCGGTCCACGGACTGTTCTCGCTGGCGTCGCCATCCGGTCCGTGGAAGTGGTGTTCGGCTCCGGACGCGCCGAGGTCGAGATGCAGCTGCCCGTCTTCGTATCCGACGTAGAGCGAGACGAGGTTCTCATCGTCCTGCCACTCGGCGAAGATCTCGGGCTCGCGCAGCGCCAACGGCAGCTCGATCTTCGCGGCACGCTTGTCGCCGAGGTCGAACACCGCCTGGAAAATGGAGTTCGGCAGTCGCAGCGTTTCGTCGGGCATGGGTCAACTCTTCCATGTCGGGCGCCGGCCCGCGCGCCCATTGCGACGGACCTCCTTTGCAATGAATACGACGCGACATATTTCCGCGGCGCTCGGTGGCGGCGAGGAGATCTCCCCGGCAGCGCGCAGAATTCGCCCTGACGCCGTCACGTAGGCTGAATCCATGACTTCTCTTGCGCTCGGCATCCCCGGGATCCGGCGCGACCCCGCTCGCCTCCCGCCGACCGTCGGGCGTCCCGATGATGCGGGACTGCTCGACCGGTTCGGCCGCACGGCACGCGATCTGCGTATCTCGATAACCGAGAAGTGCTCGTTGCGCTGCACTTACTGCATGCCGGAACAGGGTCTTCCGGCGATCGCTCGCGACGACCTGCTCACGGCCTCGGAGATCGCTCGCCTCGTCGGTATTGCCGTGCGCGACCTCGGGGTGCACGACATCCGTTTTACCGGTGGAGAGCCGTTGATGCGGGCCGATCTGGCGGAGATCATCCGTCGATCAGCAGCCGTCGCGGGACTCCCGGGAGGGGGCACCGCGTCGATCTCGATGACGACGAATGCCATCGGGCTCGACCACCGCATCCACGAACTGGTGGAGGCGGGCCTCACCCGCATCAATATCTCCCTCGACACCGTTGACCGCGATCATTTCGCCCGCCTCACCCGGCGCGATCGGCTGCCCTCGGTCTTCGCCGGAATCCAGGCGGCAAGGGATGCCGGACTCACGCCGCTCAAGATCAACGCCGTGCTCATGCGAGACACGCTCGCGGGCGCGGCGGACCTGCTCGAGTGGTCCCTTGCGAACGGGGTGCGACTGCGCTTCATCGAGCAGATGCCGCTTGACGCCGATGAGGCCTGGGCCCGCGACAACATGGTGGATGCCGCGGAGCTGCTCGACGTGCTCGGGGCGCGCTTCGCCCTCAGCCGGCCGCACCGTGAAGATCCCTCCGCTCCCGCCGAAGAGTGGATCGTCGACGGCTACCAACTTGACGGCGGCCCGGCCACCGTCGGCATCATCGCCTCGGTGACGCGCTCGTTCTGTGAGGCCTGCGACCGCACCCGCGTCACGGCCGAGGGCACGGTGCGCTCCTGCCTGTTCGGCGACGACGAGACCGACCTGCGGGCACTGTTGCGGAACGATTCCGACGACGCGACGATCGCACAGTGGTGGCGCGCCGCGCAGTGGGGCAAACAGGCCGGGCACGGAATGGACCGGGCAGACTTTGTGCGTCCGCAGCGCAGCATGGGCGCTATCGGTGGCTGAATTGACCGGGGTGACTGCGTTGACGGAGGGGCACGAGGTTCTCGTGCGTTACTTCGCCTCGGCAGCAGAGGCAGCGGGACGGGACGAGGAACTTGTTCCCGCCGTTGCAACGGTTGGGCAGTTGCGGGCGCTTTTGGTGCGCCAGTACGGCGACGCGATGGCCCGGGTGCTGGCATCCGGATCTTTCCTCGTGGACGGGATCGTCAGTCGTGATGATGGCCATGCCGTCGGCACTCGCGTCGATGTGCTGCCGCCCTTCGCCGGAGGCTGAGCAGCCAAGCCAATCGGCCAAGCCAATCGACTATTCGTTCACCAGCACGGGAACCCCGAGTGACACCGAGAGGGCCCGGCCGGCGAACTCGGCAGGTACCGCGATAGAGAAAGCAGTGTGCTCCTGCGGCGTGCCGGTCGTGGGATCGGTACCGCCGTCATCCGTGAGGTGGTGAACGAAGCGATCGGTGCCGAGCAGGGCGCCATCCGCGTCATAAAAGCCGGCGAGCACCTGGAGCTCGAGCACCTCGCTCACGTCGCTGGTCACGTCGACAACGCCAGTGACCCGTGCGCCGTCGAACCTCAGGTCCTGCAGAACGAAGCGATCGTCGAATGGTCCGGCGGCGGGCACGACCGCACCCGTTGTCGGATGCATCCGGGCGATGCTCGCGAGTTGCGGCTCCCCCGTTGGCGCCGCAAGACCCGGCAGGGTCGTTGCGACGGCGAACGGGGGAGCCGATGGGGCGTGAGCGGTGCGTGCCGCCGCGTTCACACCCCACACGATGAGCCCCGACAGGGCGAGGCCCGAGACCGCGATCACGGCAATGGAGACTTTCTGTCGGGGGGGGGGTGAGCATCGGGTCAGCTCACCAACTGAAGGGCGTGACCGACGATGCCGAACAGGGCGATGTTGTCGATTGTGCCGTTCAACTGGTCGGAGCCGGGTCCATAGGCATACACCGGCACGTCCGCACCGGTGTGGTTGCCAGACAGGTAGCTCAACCAGAGACCGGCTTCCGGTGATCCGTCCACGACATGGGCGGCATCGGTCGGGACCCGGAATGTGGCCGGCCCAAAGTTCTTCGGATCGGTGGAGCCAGCGCCGTTGATAATGCCGGCCGAGCGGGTCGCGTCCTTCGAGTTTCTGGGGCGGATCGGCGTGGAGTTGTTCGCGGGGTTACCCGAGTCCACGTTTGCCGGGGGCGCGGACGCCTCGGCGTTGGTGAAGGTGCCCTTCTCGATGATGTTGAAGCCCGCGCACTCGTGGTCGGCGGTCACGATGACGAGGGTGTTGCCGTCTTTCGCGGCGAAGTCCTTTGCGATCTTCACCGCATCGTCGAAGGCCTTCATCTCGCCGAGGGTTTGGGCTGCATCGTTCGCATGCGATCGCTTGTCGATGAGTGCGCCCTCAATCTGCAGGTAGAAGCCCTTCTTCGTCTTGCTCTCGCCTTTCGATGCCTTCTGGGTGAGCAGCGCGATCGCCTTGCTGGTCATTTCGGACAGGGTGGGCTCCTGGGCCTCGGCGGAGGTGGGTTTTTCCTGCTTCGTCTTCTCGATCGTCAGGTTGCCCGTGTTGAAGAGGCCGAAGACTTTCGCCCCGGAGGCGGATGCGAGGTCGGTCTTGGTGGCGACGGTTTGGGTTGTCGGAGACCCGAGCACCGAGTATCCCTGATCCGTCAGGGCCTCCTCGTCCACGGCGTCGAAGCGACCGAGACCACCGCCGAGGATCACGTCGGCGGTACCGTTGCGGGCGATCTGATCGGCGATCGGGGTGACCCGAATATCGGTCGTCGGAAGCGCCGTGCCGGTGATGGCAAGATCCTGGCACGCGGCGCTGGAGTAGACCGGACCCTGGCATCCACGGGCGAGAGCATGGCTCAACTGACCGGCCGGGGTGGCGTCCGTGATCTCGGCGGTCGAGACATTGCCGGTTCGCAAGCCCGATTTCTTCGCCAGCTCCATGATTGTCGGCTTGACCGTGCCGGTGGCGTTGACGCCGAGCGCCGCGTTGTAGGTCTTGACACCCGACGACCGGGCGGTCGCGGCCGAGGCGGTGACCGCGTTGGGCTGGAAGGTCTTCGAGCCGGGTTGACCGGACAGCTTCTTAACGGCATAGGTGCTGATGAATCCCTGGGAGGGGAGCGTCTCCATGGAGAGCTTGCCGTCGGTGCCGTAGTAGCGTTCCCGGGCGGCGGTGACGTGGGTGCGGCCCATTCCATCGCCGAGAAGGTAGATCACGTTAGCGGCGCGGTTCCGGTTGTCGCGGGCATCGTCGCGGGCGGAAGCAGCGCCAGCAGTTCCGGCGACCACCGCGGTGGCGACAAGGGCTGTGATGAGGGCGGTGGAGGTGAGAACGGGGATTGGTCGTCGCGTAAGTATTCTCCTCAGATCTGCAGGACAGCGGCAGCAACAGGGCGTGCTGCCTCGTGAGCACAGTAGAAGAGTGTGGTGACCCCCGAATAGCCGGAAGGTTAACAGCAGAGGGCGGAGGGTGCTAATCCAGTTCGATCGTGAAGTCCCACAGCGCGAGCGGATGTCCGGCTGGCTGCCATGTTACCTGGGCTGCACCGCTAGTGAAAGTACCCGAAACCACCAGCTGTGCGGTGTCTCCGGCGGCGGCGGTCGCGCTCGACGGACCGACCGCAGTGAGGGGGATGACGGCGCCCGTCTGATTGCGACAGACCAGGTCTGAGACGGCGAGGGAGATCGAGCCGCTCGCGGATTTCACGGTCAGGGTGATCGTCGCGGCGGTGGTGGCGCCCGGCAGTGATGCGGTGCCGGATGCCGCGGGCTGGGTGATCCTCTGGTCGGGACCGGTGGCGGTGGCAGTGCCGCGTGTCGCAGGGTCGAAGATCACCAGGGTCGACGCCCCCATGGCGAGTAGTTGAGGCTTCCCGATGGTGGCGGTCGGCATCGGATCCACGGCGGGAGCGGTGGGGATGGGCACCGCGCCGAGCGAGGCCGTCACAGACTCAGCGGTGGGGGCAGCGGTGCAGCCGCAGAGCATCCCGAGCAGAAGCACCGATAACAGTGCTGCCGCACTGGAGCCCCGGCGGGACAGCATTACTTGTCGTCGACCGGCACGGATTTCGTGACGATCTTCGGCTGGGGGAGTTCGTTGATGCTTGCCGTTGCCGGATAGAGGGAACTGCCCGACGGAGACGGCTTCAGGGCGCGCCCCGCAGCATTGTTGTAAACATCCGGTCCGAACGGTCGAAGGCCGTCGGTGCCCGCGTAGGCAAGGTGGCCGTCACCATCGATTCCACCCCGATGAATGCCGAAGGTGTCCTCGATAGTGCGCAACCAGCTGTAGTGGTTGTAGGGCTGGGCGCTCACCGAACCGGGGGTGATGAAGCGGCTGATCAGCACCGCACCAGTGACACCACCGCCCGGGGTGGTGTCCTGGTTGAAGGCCTGGAACCCGGGCTGGGTGGTGTTCGGTCCGGGCAGTTCGCCACAGCAGGCCACCACCGATTGAGCAGTGTCGGCTTCGGCCTGGGCGGATGCCCCGGTGCCGCTGTCTGTCCCGAACTTGCTGTCGCCCGCATACTGCTGGTCAGCGATCGAGTTGCCGTACATCTTGTAGGGCGGGAAGGCCTCGTCGAAGAGGATCTGGATCTCGCCATCCTTCTGGAAGGCGGCCGAGCCCATGATGGCGGGGATCCACTTCTTCAGGAACAGGTCGGCGGCGTACAGTCCACCCTGGTGATTGTTCGGGTCGCCCGAAAGATTGTCGCCCTTGCAGGTGGCGTCGTGCGCATCCGAGCAGTTGTTCGGGGTGATCCAGGAAAATGCCGGGGTGGTTTTCTCTGACTTGAGGTCATCGGAAAGGCTCGGGATGGCGGCGTGACCGGCGGTTGCGGCGTAGCCG
>JANYEI010000075.1 GCA_025363205.1 Frigoribacterium sp. | reverse complement strand
GGCTGGAACGGGAGTGACAACACCACCGCATCCCTGATTACAGGTTCGAGATCGATCATGTCCTCGTGAACCTCGTATTCAAAAGCTTCGTCTGAAGAATACGCGAAAAGCTCCTGAATTTCGACCTGAACGGCCTGTTCGATGTCAATCAGGCATCGACCGCACTCTCCGGCAGCTGTTCCGTCGATGTCTGCGCTCACCAGAATGCCGTCGTGCAGCGACTCCATCCGCAGCTCGACCCGCAGCTCACTTCCCGCTTTCATCCCGATCATCGCGTTGCCGAACTCCTCCGGAACGACGATATCGATCGATCGATCTCGCATCTCGCCTGGGCGGTGCATGAGGTCGTAGACATCGACGGTATACGGGGTCTTGATCACGTGAGGCACCAGAAGAGTTTACGCGCGCGCTTGCGATGCTCAGTGATCACACGGCGTTACTCCCAGCACGGTGCCGTGAACTGCGGCGAATTGCCGCTACCGGTGTGGCACTAGCGACAATCTGGCGAAGGTGGATGCTTCGAGCCCGAGCTACACGGACACCCGAACATCGCTATCGCTCTGCGGATCTCGTCGCCCATGGATGCTCCGCCGTGACCCTCATCCTTGAGGATCACCAGCCTGCTCGCGGGCCAGGCTCGGTGAAGGTCCCACGCGGTGCGCAGCGGAGAGCTCACGTCAAGCCGTCCATGGATCAGCACGGCGGGAATATGGGAAATCGCGTCGACTCCCCCGAGAAGGTCGCCGACGAACCCGGCATTGGCCCAGTAGTGGATGACCAGGGTCGCGAACAGCAGGCGGAAGGCCGCATCCCGAAAGCGCGGGCTCGGCTCACTCTTCGGGTCGAGGGAGACGTGGATGTCTTCCCAGCGGCACCAGGCTAAAGCCGCGCGAGCGCGCACTGCCGGGTCGGCATCCGTGATCCTCGCGTAGTACGCGTCGATGATGCTCTGCCCGGGCGTTGCGTGCGCCTCCGCAGCGAATTCGTGCCACTCGCGCGGGAAAACGCGACCCATCTCCTCGCAGACCCAGCGAACCTCCGCTGCGGTGGTCGTGACGACCGCAGCCAGAACGAGGCCGGTCACTCGCTCCGGATGGGCTTCTGCATACGCGAGCGCGAGCGTCGTGCCCCAGGAGACTCCCGTGATGAGCCAGCGTTCGACTCCGAGATGCTCACGGACCGCCTCGATGTCGGCGACCAGGTGCGGCGTGGTGTTGGTGTCGAGATCCGATCCGGCGTCAGTCGCGAGCGGCTGGCTGCGGCCGCATCCGCGCTGGTGAAGTCCCACAATCATGAATACCGATGGGTCGAAGTCGCGCCGGTAGCCGGACATGAGGCCCGACCCCGGCCCACCGTGCAGGCGAATGGCCGGGATTCCCGCGGGATTCCCGGATGCCTCCCAGAAAATTTGGTTCCCGTCTCCGACGGGGAGCAGCCCGAACGCGAAGGGTTCGATCGCAGCGAACATCAGGCCAGGCTATCGGCGCGCCTTGACGCGGACTGTCGTCGCGCCCGCAACTCGCCAACGGCGATCACCATCATGTGCGGCACGGTGAGGGCGGCGAGCCCGATGAACACCAGCCGGATGATCCAGCCGTCGGCCAGCGACCCACCCGGAGCGAAATCACCCACGAACACCGCCGTGAGAATGCCGACCGCCACGATCGGTATCACCGTGTACGCCACGGTGATGAGCACCGCAAGCCGGCCGCTTCCGCGCTCCTCGGCGAACCCGTGACGCAGGTGGCGCGCGCTGTGCAGGGCACAGAAATAAAGGGCGAAGAAGATGAGCGGGGGCGCGACGAGCGCCAGCGCCGTGGCAAGCAGGATCTCCAGCGCATCGGTGGGCCGACGGCGCAGCGCAAGTGCGGCTCCGATCAGCATGGCGACAATCGCGACCGGCCCGAGCCACGACTGCACGTCGCCCACGACCCCTCCCCCGGTGCCCGCGAGGGTGCGATAGATCCCCGCGACCTCGTCGTGATGAGCGAACGCCGGCAGCGTGAGCAGGCCGACTCCGGTCAGGGAGCGCAGCACGACACTGCGTCCGCCGTTCCAGTCGGCACCGAAATGGATGCCCGACACCACCAGGAACCCGACAAGGCTCGCGGTGGGAGCGAGCAGCCAGACGCCGACCACCAGCGCAACGATCGCGAGGTAGCCAAGGTTGAAACCGGCGAACCCGAGCGGAGTCCGCCAGAGCCCGGCCCGACGGGCGATGAGGGGATCGAGCGCGCCGTGCGGCAGCCCGAGCGTTGCCACGAGCACGCCGAGCACCGCGGCCTGCACTGGCAGCGGCGGGGCAGGCATTCGCAGGGCTATGCCGAGTATTGCGACGATCGCGGCCACCGAAAACAACAGGGTCTCGAACGAGGGTCGCGCCAAGAGCACCCGCGTTCCCGGTATGCCGCTCACGTGCGCACCATGTCACGCGCCGCCGACGACCGACTCGGTGCGAGCTGTCGAAGGAACGGCACGGTGGGCAGGCTGGCGATGAGACGGGCGTAGTCGGTGAGGCGCGCAGCATCGCTCAAAAAACGCACGAGTCCCGTCGCTGGCACCCCGCGGGCAAGCGCGAGGAAGTACTCGGGGGCGCGCTCGAGATCGGCGCGCACCGCCTGAAGGAAGATGCGATCCATTGAGCGCCTCAGCCACGGTTCGGCTGGATGCCCGACGGGCGGTTCCCCCCGCTGCAGTGATTCGGCGCAGGCGCGCGCCCAGCGCTGGATGCGCAGGAATCCATAGCCGGACGCCGCCCGAAGGGCACCGCCGGAGTTACCGGCGAACACCACGCCGCGCGCAACTTCGGGCAGAGCACCGAGTGTCCCCATCGGCAGGATGCCGCCTTCGCGCCGGATCACGCGCGCGCCGGCCAGCCCAAGAAGCCCGAGTTCGGTATCGAGTTCGGCGCCCAGGGTGGTGAGCGGCACCGGTGACACGCTGAAGCGGGTCCATTCCACGAGGGCGCGCGTTCGGCTCAGGGGAAGCGTGTAGCGAAAGTGCATGCCGCCCTCATCCGTCGCCATCGAATCCATCAGCCCGACCTCTCGCGGGTCGAACGGCAGCGGATGTTCGCTCTCGATCTCGACGCCGCTGAAGCTCTGGTACAGCACCGCCGGCATCACCCGCGGACGCGTGTCGATCACGTGTCGGGCGACGATGCTGCCGCGATCGGTTTCCACCCGGACGAGCGCATCTGGCTCGACTCCGAGAGACACGAGCCCGGTAGCGTGCACGCCGGCATGGGTTCGGATGTGGGCGGAAGAGTCGATCCGCTCCCTCGCCCGCGCGTAGAAGTCACTCCCCCGCACGTACTGGTAGCGCAGGCCAGCCACCCGGTGGTGCAGGGCCGGGCCCTCGGCGCCAGAGAAACGCCAGCCATCCCAGCTGTGCGAGACCAGATCGGAGAGGTCGTGGCGCTCCGGACGCCAGAAACACCAACTGCGGTCGTCTTCGTAGTCGGTGCGCGGCTCGACGATATCCACTCGCAGACCACTCTCCGCGCGCGCAAGTCGGGCCGCAAGGGACAGCCCAGCGCATCCGGCGCCGAGAATCACGAGGTCGGCGTCAGCCACCGCAGCCAGACTCGTCATGGTTCAAAGTTAAGCTATCCGGACCGTTCTCGTCGCCACTTTCGGGCTACGTACAGGAGGTGCGATCGGTCAGCCCAACTCCACCGCCGTGAATGCCTCGTCGTAGATCGCCAGGGCGCGCGCCACCTCGTCCGGGGTGACGACGCACGGCGGAACCACGTGGATGCGGTTATCGGCCGAGAACGGGAACAACCCACGCGACATCAGCTCCGTCTTCAGCTGCGCGATCACGGCCCCGGAGACCGGGTCGCGGGTCTCGGGATCGTCCACAAGGTCGAGCGCCCAGAACACGCCGAGACCGCGCACCTCCCCGATCATCGGATGCTTCGCCGCGAGTTGCGCGAGCCCGGGAGCGAGGTGGTCGGTGCCGATGACACGGGCATTGTCGATGATG